>JAAZCT010000127.1 GCA_012513165.1 Actinomycetales bacterium | reverse complement strand
GCTGCTCGGGGCGAGCGACTACTCGGCGCGGCTGGCGGCGAAGCTGGGCCTGCCGTACGTGTTCGCGCACCACTTCTCTGGTGAAGGAACCGAAGCGGCACTCGCGGCCTATCGCGCCGAGTTCCGGCCGAGCGCCTGGTGTGAGAAACCCACCACGTTCCTCACCGTCAACGTCGTGGTGGCCGACACCCAACAAGAAGCCGTCGAGTTGGCCACCCCGAATCTGCAAAACATGGCGCGGCTCGTCAGCGGTCAAAAGATGGGGCCAGTGGATCTGGTGGAAGACGCGCTCGCGCTAGACCTTGGCGCGGGGATGGACCGGCTGGTCGAGAAGGGCCTCGCGAAGATGGTGATCGGCACAGCAGACCAGGTCGGCGAACAACTGCGAACGCTGGCTAAGAAGTTCGACGTAGACGAGATCATGCTGCACCCCGTGGCGTCGGCCCGCCGCGACGAAGACCCGCGCACCAACGGAGCCCGCGTGCGAACCCTCGAACTCGCGGCCGAAGCGCTCGGAAACTAGAACCCTGCGCGACTAAGAAACGCGCACCCCAGCTGCTGCCAACTCGGCCATCACCTTCGTCACGTTCTCGGGTGTCACAGCGGCCACGAGGTGGTCGATCACGCGAACTGTGAACCCTTCGCGAGCGCCGTCGAGTGCGGTGGCGCGAACGCAGTGATCGGTCGCGATGCCGCACACGTCAATCTGGTCGATGTCGCGCGCCCGCAGCCAGTCGGCGAGCCGAGCGCCGTCCGAGGTGGCTCCTTCGAATCCTGAATAGGCGGCCTCGTAGGCGCCCTTGTCGAAAATGGCTTCGAACTGGTCGTCTCTGAGCGGCGCGTGAAGTTGGGCGCCGTGCGTCCCCACCACACAATGGCGCGGCCAGGAATCGACGTAATCCGGGTGGTCCGAAAAGTGCGAGCCCGGGTCGATGTGGTGGTCGCGCGTGGCGACGATGGTGTCGTATTGGCCGCTCGCGATGAGCGCAGCCACACTCGATGCGACGGCGGCGCCGCCAGCCACGGCGAGCGAGCCGCCCTCACAAAAATCGTTTTGCACGTCCACAACAACTAGGGCCGTATTCATGAGTCCTCCTCGATGATGGTCACGATGGCGGGATCGCCAGTGGAAAGCCTGTGAGCAGAAGCAGGCAACTCGGCCAGAGCCATCGCGGCGTGTGCTCGCGCGTCAACCACCGTTCTGTGATCGACGCGTTCGCCACCTCGCACTAGTTCGACCATCAAGTTCCGGTCGTTTCCGTCGTTCGTCGCGATCCGGTCGATGCCGATGACCTCGGCGGTGGCGATCTGATTCTCGTCGAGTCGCCGCAACGCATGCTTGCGGCCGCCCATCGACATTTTTCCGGTGCTGCGCTTCGCGACCGGAACCCACGTGCCGTCGTCGCCTTGGCGGGACACGAGTTTGTAGACAAAACCGCTCGTGGGGACACTCGAACCGGTGACTAGAGACGTTCCGACTCCGTAACCGTCGACGGGAGCGGCCTCGAGCGCCGCAATCGCGTACTCGTCCAGATCGCTGGTGACGATGATCCGGGTCGATGTCGCGCCCAGACTGTCGAGCAGCACTCGAGCGTCGCGGGCTTCCTGAGCGAGGTCACCAGAATCGAGCCGTATCGCCCCCAAACCAGTTCCAGCCACCTCGACGGCCGTGCGGATCCCTTGAGCGGTGTCGTAGGTGTCGACCAGCAGTGTGGTTTCCACGCCGAGCGCGTCCACCTGAGCTTGGAATGCCTCGCGTTCGCTGTCGTGCAGCAGCGTGAACGAGTGTGCGGCAGTCCCCGTGGTGGGGATGGCGAAACGCCGGCCGGCTTCGAGGTTGCTGGTGGCGCTGAACCCTGCGATATAGGCAGCCCGAGCCGCGGCGACGGCTGCCTGCTCGTGAGCGCGCCGCGAGCCCATTTCGATGCAGGGTCGATTCTTGGCGGCACGAGTCATGCGGCTGGCAGCCGAAGCGATAGCGGAGTCGTAATTCAGGATCGACAAGATCAACGTCTCGAGGATGACGCCTTCGGCGAACGTGCCCTCGACCTGCAACACGGGGGAGCCAGGGAAATAGACCTCACCTTCGGCGTACCCCGAGATGGAGCCCGTGAACCGGTAGTTCGCGAGCCATTCGCAGGTCGCGTCGTCCACGACGTTTGCGTCAGACAGATGGCTGATTTCGTCGTCGCCGAAGCGAAACCGGGCCAACTCGTCGAGGATGCGTCCCGTCCCGGCGAGCAGTCCATACCTGCGTCGCCCAGACAACCGCCGGCTGAAAACTTCGAACACCGACTGGCGATGAGCGGTCTGGTTGCGCAGGGCCGCCTGCAGCATCGTGAGTTCGTAGTGGTCCGTGAGCAACGCACTGGATGTCATGGACTCACCCTACGTCGCGCGACAGCAAATTTCGGCGCGAAGCGATGGGGGCCAGCCGTGACCGGCCGGGTGGGTCACAATGGTGAGGTGACCGTTCCCGCCCCAGTAGAGCTCGACCAACCCGACACTGACTTCATTGTCGAGTTAGAAGACCCGTGGGTAACGGTCGTGTGGAACGATCCGGTCAACTTGATGAGTTACGTGGCGTTCGTGTTCCGCACTTACTTCGGGTACACCGAAGAGAAAGCCGACGAACAGATGATGATCGTGCACGAGGAAGGCCGAGCGAACGTGTCGGCTGGCCGTCGCGAAGAGCAAGAACGGCATGTCCAAGCGATGCACGAGTACGGCTTGTGGGCCACGCTCGAACGGAGTTCAGTGTGAAGCCGTTCAAGCGCCGACGCAAGGGGGGCATCGCGGCCGAGTTCGAACCGAATGAGGCGCTTTTGCTGAGCAACCTCGCGGCCCAAATGATCGAACTGTTGCGAGACCGCAACGGTTCGCAAGAGTCGTCTGCCGATCCGCTCGCGCAAATGGTGGGAATGTCGGGCCCGATCATGCCGCCCGAGGATCCCGTCTTGAACCGGCTGCTGCCCGACGCGTATCGCGACGATCCGGACAACGCGGCCGAGTTTCGCCGCTATACCGAACAGATGCTCACGAGCCAGAAGGTCACGAACGCGCAGGCCTTGATCGATGCGTTGATCGAGGGCGGTCTGAGCGAGGCTGAGCATTCGCGTGCGCGCATCGAAGTGGAACTCAACGATGGTGCGGCTATCGCGTGGATGAAGACGCTGACAGACATTCGTCTCGCGCTCGGGATTCGGCTCGGTATTGAAACCGAAGCCGATATGGAACTGCTCGAACAAGAGGCCGAAGAGTACGAGCGCCAAACCCTCGATATTTATGAGTGGCTCGGTTTCGTGCAAGAGACCCTCGTTGAAGCCGCCAGCCGCTAAGGAGACTCCGTGAGCATCGTTGACAACGCTGTCTATCTGAACGGTGGGCGTTCTGAGGAACCGCCCACGCTGGAACTGACCTTCGAAACGATGGAACGTACCGGCGGGATCGGTTGGGTCGGTTTGTATCGCCCGACGCGAGACGAGATCCATCGGGTGGCCGAAGAGCTCGACGTGCACTCCTTGGTTGTTGAAGACACCGTCGCAGCGCACCAGCGTCCCAAGATCGAACGCTATGGTGACGTGCTATTCACGGTGCTGCGTCCGGCTCGATATATCGACGCTGAAGAGCGAGTCGAGTTCGGCGAATTGCACGTGCTCACTGGCGAAAAGTTCGTGGTCACCAGCCGGTATGCCGAGACGCCGAACTTGGCTGAAGTACGCAAACGGATGGAACGAGATCCCGAGTTGCTCGCGTTAGGTCCCGAAGCGATCTTGTATGCGATCTTGGACCAGGTCGTAGATGAGTATGCGCCGGTTGTGGTGGGCCTGGAAAACGACATCGACGAGATCGAATACCAAGTTTTTGATGGCGACCCGACGGTCTCGAAACGTATTTATCAGCTGTTGCGCGAGGTGATTGAGTTTCAGCGGGCGACCGAACCGTTGCACGCGATGATCGGTTCGCTGACGGCCGGCTTCGACAAATATGAGGTAGACGAAG
>JAAZCT010000126.1 GCA_012513165.1 Actinomycetales bacterium | reverse complement strand
CTTTTGAGAATCTTCGAAACCGATGGCGGCGACTCGCTCATCGGGAGACGAGTTTCCATCAGCCCCGATTCGGAACCCCAAGCCACGCAGTTCGGGTTTGGGTCTCGCTGCCACTGCCACTTGCTGGCGGCCTGACAAAATTCTCGTCTTCAGTATTCGTGGTAATGAGCCCGGTCGGTCTATCCTGACTCCGTGGCGAACAACAACGAGGAAGAACTCACAACGAGTGCTTTCAAGCGCAGCATGCAACTAGCGAAAATACCTGCCGGGTACGCGGCGCGGACCACCGCAGGTTTGGGAAAACGACTTGTCGGGACGCCCGCAGCGGCCGTCAGTGAAAGCGTGCAACGGCGTACAGCCGAACAGTTGTTCAGCGTGCTTGGGCAACTCAAGGGCGGCGCGATGAAGTTCGGCCAAGCCATGAGCGTCTTCGAAGCCGCACTTCCCGAGAATGTGTCGGGACCGTATCGGCAAGCGCTGACCAAACTTCAGGACGCGGCCCCGCCCATGTCACCAACTGCCGTGAAGCGAGTCATGGTAGCCGAGTTCGGCCCCGCTTGGGAAAAGCGATTCCCCGAGTTCAACACGCCCCCCGCGGCCGCCGCCTCGATCGGCCAAGTGCATCGCGCGGTGTGGATCGACGACGACGGCCAACCGCACGACGTGGCCGTCAAGCTACAGTATCCCGGCGCGGCCGAAGCGCTGATCGCTGATCTGAAACAGATCAACCGGGTGGCTCGCCTGTTCGGGCCGCTGCTGCCGGGCATCGACGTCAAGTCGCTCACCGAAGAACTCAAAGAACGCATCGTCGAAGAAGTCGACTACGACATGGAGGCCGGCGCTCAAGCAGTGTTCGCTGCCGAATACGCGGACGACCCGGAAGTGTTCGTCCCGCGGCCACTCGCCCACACGTCGCGCGCTCTCGTGTCCGAATGGGTTGACGCAGACCGTTCGCTTGCGGACGTCATCGAGTCGGGGACCCAAGCCGAGCGAGACACGCTCGGCGAGAGGTTCGTACGGTTCTTGTTTAGTGGGCCAGCTCGCATCGGCTTGCTTCACGCAGACCCCCACCCCGGAAACTACCGCGTGCTCGCGGACGGGCGGCTCGCGGTGGTCGATTACGGCTCGGTGGCACGCCTACCGGAAGGTATTCCGCGGATCGTCGGTCAACTCTTACGAGCCGCTTCAGAGAACGACTACGACCGTGTATTGGAAGGCCTGCGCGAAGAGAACTTCATCCGCCCGAACACCACGATCGACCCCGAAACGATGACACGGTTCATCAAGCCGCTGGTGGATCCGGTGATGACCGAAACCTTCAGTTTCAGCCGCGACTGGTTGCGCGAGCAGAGCCAGCGCATCGGCGGTTCGGGGGCCGACGGTTTGGCCGCTTCGGTGAAATTGAACATTCCTCGCGAGTATTTGCTCATTCACCGCGTGTGGATGGGCGGGGTTGGCGTGCTGTGCCAACTCGAAGCAACCGCACCGTTCCGTGCGGTCGTGGCAGAGAACCTGCCCGGGTTCACGGACGATCCGCAGCCCTGATCAGCCCGAGCACGTCGCTGGCGTACTTCTCAAGTTTCGAGGGACCAACACCCGAGATCTTCGCGAGCTGAGCTTCGCTGAGCGGCTTCTTTCGACTGATTTCCAAGAGCGTTGCGTCGCTGAACACCGTGAAGGCTGGCTTGTCGCCCGAGGCATCGCGACGCCAGCCACGAAGCGCCGCAAACAGGTTCTCGTCAAAGTCAGCCGGACAGGAACCGCACACGCCTACCCGTCGTTCCTTCACAGCCAGTTCGGTGTTGCACACCCGGCAGCGAGGGCGAGCACCGATCGGGCTGGTGGACCCGGCTGCTTTCACGGGGCGCAAGCGGTCAAGGAATCGACTTGGTCGACGCGCCGACTTCGCGCCTTCCCGACGTGCCCGAGACCACGAAATCATGAGCTCGCGCCGAGCGCGAGTGACGCCGACGTAAAACAACCGTCGTTCCTCTTCGATCGCTTCTGGCTCAGTGGCGTAGACGAACGGCAGACTGCCTTCCTGGGCGCCCACGAGGAACACGGCATCCCATTCCAGGCCCTTCGCCGCATGCAAGGTCGAGAACGTGACGCCGTCGACTGCCGGCGCGTGAGCGATCTCGGCCCGCCGGTCGAGGTCTTTCACCAAATCGGCCATGGTGGTAGCGGGTTCTGACGCCACGATGTCTTCGACCATCGAAACGATCGCGTTCAGCGATTCCCACCGGTCGCGGACCGCTCCGGCTGCTTGAGGTGCTTCGGTTGTGTGGCCCATGGAAGACAGCACTGCGGCGACATCGGCCGCCAGATCTGAGCCACCTTCTGCCGCCATCGCGGACCCTCGCAGCAACGTGACCGCTTGGCGCACTTCGGCCCGTTGGAAAAAGCCTTCTCCGCCGCGCATCGCGTAGGGGATCTGACGCGCGCCGAACGCTTCTTCGAACTTTTCAGATTGCGCGTTGATGCGATACAGCACCGCCATGTCCCGATACGCGATGCCTTTCGCGTGGGCTTGGGCGACGGCGCGAGCGATGCCCTCGGCTTCGGCTGTTTCATGGTCGAACTCGGTGTATCGGATGTCGGGGCCGGCTTCGTTCTGCGACACCAGTTTGACGCCGAGCGACGTCGACGCGCCTGCCGGAAACACTTGATTGGCTGCCGCCACGATTTGCGGGGTGGATCGGTAGTTGCGAACCAGTTCGATCCGGGGCGCGTCCTCGTACCGGCGAGTGAAACTCTCGAGTATCCGCACCGAAGCGCCCGCGAACGAGTAGATCGTCTGGCGCGGGTCGCCGACAACACACACTTCCTCGCGGCCGCCCAACCACAACTCGAGCAGCGTCGCTTGAGCCGGGTTGACGTCCTGGAACTCGTCGACCACGAAGTGTCGATAGTTCTGCCGCACTTCAGCGGCGGCCCGCGGTTCGTCGGCGAGGATTGCCGCGTTCAACAACAGGATGTCTTCCATGTCGATGAAGCCGCGTTCGCGTTTGACGTCCTCATAGGCCAACAACACGGTTCCTGTGGTGGCCGCATCGAGTTCCGCCACCTGCCGGCCTAGCTTTGGTGCTTTTGCGGCGTATTCGGTGGCCGGAAGCTGCGTCACTTTGGCCCATTCGATCTCTGCGGCCAGATCCCTCAGTAGCGCCCGATCGCCGTGCACGCCCATCCGTTTGGCCGCTTCGGCCACGAACGAATACTTCGACTGCATGATCTTGGGAACGTCACTGCCATACATTTTTGGCCAGAAGTAACGCAACTGGCTCAACGCCGCCGCGTGGAAGGTGCGAGCTTGCACCGAACTCGCGCCGAGTTGCCCCAACCGTTCCCGCATCTCGGCTGCGGCCCTCACTGTGAAGGTGACGGCAAGCACCCGCTCAGGGCGATAGACTCCCGTAGCCACCCCATAGGCGATCCTGTGGGTGATGGCACGGGTTTTTCCGGTGCCGGCGCCCGCAATCACGCACAACGGGCCGCGCAAGGTTTCGGCCACTTGGCGCTGTTCGGGGTCGAGTCCGGCAAGCAGTTGTTCGGCGGTGGGGGGCATGCTCTCCTCAGGGTCAAGATGGCACAGTAGAAGGTGACCGATTCAGACTAGCCGGAGACTCCGACATGACGACCTCGCCATTCACAATGTATTCAACCCCGTGGTGCGGCTACTGCCGCCGACTCAAGTCTCAGCTGAACCGCGAAGGCATCACCTTCGACGAGGTTGATATCGAAGAACAGCCCGAAGCGGCCACAATCGTCGAGAAAGCGAACAACGGTAACCAGACCGTTCCGACGCTGGTATTCCCCGACGGCACCGCGCTGACGAACCCGTCAGTCGCTCAGGTCAAAGCACAGATGGCGCTGTCCGACTCCTGAAATGCGGCATCACGGGCACGCGCTTCAGCGCTGGACCCAGCCGCCGTGTGCCTTGTCCCCCAGCCACTGTTCGATCAGCCAGGTTGAGATCGACACCCCAGATGGTGGGAGTTTCACTTCGCCTGCGTGGTTTGCTGCACGCAATTCTTCGCGAGTGAACCAACGCGCTTCAGCGATCTCGTTCTCGTCGAGAACGATCTCAGTAGTGGTTGCCTGCGCATGGAACCCGAGCATCAGGCTGGTCGGGAACGGCCACGGCTGACTGGCTAGATAGTTCACTTCGTCAACCACGACACCGACTTCTTCGAAGGTTTCACGACGCACAGCGTCTTCGAGCGACTCCCCTGGCTCGACGAACCCGGCCAATGTCGAAAACCATTGTTCTGGCCACCGGCTATTGCGGGCGATCAAGGCCCGGTCCTGCTCGTCGAGGACCAGCATGATCACGGCCGGGTCCGTGCGCGGGAAGTGTTCGGCTCGGCACGCCGGGCATTTCAACAGGTGCCCAGATTCGTGCACCTCGACTTCTTCACCGCAGCGCGGGCAATACGTGTTGTTCTGCAGCCAACGCCCCATCGCAACCGCGTGAATACCGATAGAGAGTTCATTGGGACTCAGTTGCGGCGCGAGGGTTCGGATGCTGGTGGGAGCGAACTCTTCAGGCACGCGATCAG
>JAAZCT010000125.1 GCA_012513165.1 Actinomycetales bacterium | reverse complement strand
CTACCAGACACCGTGGCTGCCGGCGCGTGGACTCTGACGACCGCACTTTCTGAGAGCGATGCGCGCGCCACGACCACGCCTGCGGTCGAACTAGTTCCGGTAGCAAGGTTCACCCAAGCATTGCCGACTCGTTGTTGAACCTCAACGGGCCGGCTAACGAAACTACGACGCTGGGCCGTGACGGAGAATGTCGCGCCGACCATTGCGGGACTCACGCTCACGCCCACCAAGCCGGTGACACGAACGGATTTCGAAAAGGCGGTCTTTATCTTTTTACTACCGATCACACGAATCCGATAGGCGTGTGCTCCTGAAGGCGCGCGACTGGTCACGGAGAACTTCTTCTTCTTGCTGACTTTCCCAGAAGCAACGTGCACCCACGTCGAGCCGTCGAGGCGCTGCAAACTCACGCTCGCTCCGGCGGACTTCTTGGTCACTGCACCGGTGAATGAGACCGTCCGCCCCGGGGCAACCGACGCTGCAGACGCCTTAATCGAGACTTTCGGGTTCGAGGCTGCGTGGGCAGGCGCCACGAGAGCCAGCGGCAACAATGCCGCCAACACGAACACCAGCAGTTTGCTGAAAGTGAACTTCACGCCCATAGGCCAACGCTAGATTTCTGCCCAAGGAAAAGCGATACCCAAACAGGAAAATGCCTCTAAAGAACCATGCAACACCCCACTATTCGGGTCCCAATTACCTAAGGTGAACACAACGTCACCCGTCATACCCAAGGACTTCCATGCGCGCGAAACTCGGCCGACCCGACATCAACTCGTACCGGAATCTCTTCAACGTGCCGCGCGCAAGCAGCGCAGCCGACCTCACTGTGACTTGGCTGGGGGTCAGCACGATGCTGGTCAGCGACGGCCAGGACTCGTTCATGATTGACGGTTTCTTTAGTCGCCCCGGCTTGCTCTCGGTCGGTCTCGGGAAACTCGCACCCAACCATGACCGGATTGATGCCGCGCTCAGCAGGCTCGAACTGCGCGCGCTCGACGCAGTGATCCCGGTCCACTCGCACTACGACCATGTAATGGATTCTGCCGAGGTCGCGGTGCGCACCAACGCACTCATGATTGGTGGCACGTCTTCAGCGAATGTGGCACTAGGCGGTGGGGTTGTCGGCTCGCGCATCATCACGGTCAGCGACGGTGAAACGACGCCCGTTGCGGGCGGCCAGATGACGTTCATTGCGTCCGAACACTGCCCTCCCGATCGCTACCCCGGCGTCATCGAACAGCCCGTGATTCCGCCGGTTCGCACGACCGCGTACCGGTGCGGCGAAGCGTGGTCTCTGATCTACAAACACCCCTCGGGCAAATCGTTGCTGATCCAAGGAAGCGCCGGCTACCGGGCGGGATCGCTCGCTGGGCAGCAAGCCGACGTCGCGTATATCGGCATCGGACAACTGGGCCTGATGACGCCCGAGTACATCGCCGAATACTGGCAGGAAACGGTGCTGGCGGTGGGTGCGAAGCGCGTGATTTTGACCCACTGGGATGACTTCTTCCGTGGCCTCGATCAGCCCCTGCGCGCGCTGCCATTTGCAGGTGACGATTTGAACGTGACGATGGCTGCGTTCGCCAAGTTTGCTGAGCGCGATGGCGTCACGCTGCACTTCCCGAACGTGTGGCAGCGCGAAGACCCGTGGGCAATCGCCGACTAACGACTCACTTCAGCGCGTACGTCACTACGCGAGCCGCGTCGGGAATGTCGTACCGAGAAAGTTGACCATCCACGTTCGGGTCGCCCATTCGCACCACGACCGTTCGGCTGGCCGGATCGATCAGCACGATCTGCCCTCCAAATCCCATCGCCGAGAACATGTCTTTTGGTCCGCCGGGCACCAGTTGGCGTCGCGCCTGCACCACCGGAGGTGCCGAAGACCCATCGTCTAGTGGCCCTCGAACATCACCGGCGCGATTCAACCACCACAGATACCCGTATGCGGCGTTGAGCTTCTGAGAAGCGCGGCCGGTCGCATCGGCGATCCACTCTTCAGAAACGATGCGCTGCCCCTGCCACACGCCACCTTGTTCGATCATGAGGCCAAACCGGGCGAGATCCATACATGTTGTGAGCATCCCGGCGGACATCCCTGTTGATTGTCCAGAGCTGTCGCTCGATATGCGCGAGTTCGACATCCCGAGCGGTTCGAAAATTCGATCTCGCGCTATCTCGTAGGGGCGACGCCCTGTCGCTTCGATCAGGATTCGATCGAGCGTCTGGATGGCTGAATTGTTGTACGCCCACACCTTTCCGGGCGGAGCCATCTGTCCTAAGCCGACCGCGTACTCAGACATATTGTCGGCCGAGAACAAGCCGCTGTAGTCGGTTTTCGGATCCCATTTCCGGCCGCTGTCATTAGCGAGCAGATTGCGAACGGTCACCGTTTCAGAATCGGTCCCGTTCCATTCGGGAATGTATTGAGATGCGCGGTCAATGATCCGCAGATCGCCGTCGTCTTGCGCGATTCCCACCAAGGTACTGACCACAGATTTTGTGACCGAGAACGCGACACGAGGTTTCTCAGGGTCTTCTCCGCGCCAGTACTTTTCCACCACGAGTTTGCCGTCTTTGACGACTACCAAACACGCAGACTTGAGCGCGTCGGTTTCCGCAAAGACTTCGTTGAGTTTCTTCGTGTCGAAGCCAGCATCTTTCGGACTAACGCGCTCCCAGTTGAACGCCGGTGCCATCGTGGATGACGGTTTCGAGACGGGCGCTGGGGACGCGCACGCGGCCACGAGCATGCAAGCGCCCACAAGAGCGGCCGCTGTTTTCTTCATGGGCCGATCCTATTCAGCTGCAAGATCTTGGCAAACCCAAATAGTCAATGAGGGGTTCCTTGCACCGCCGAGGTAAGGGGTTTGAGCCCGCAGCGTGACCGCGCTCAGACGTTAGGCCGGATCACTTACGCTGCGACTCATAGAGCTACGGCTTCTTCCAGCGCCGAAGCCGAAACTGGTTGCTTCATCAGTTGGACTGGAAATATGTCGATGCCGTTCCTAAATATGGTTTCAGGGTACCGGGAATGCACCGAGCCGACGCGAACTAAGTCAAAGCAGAAAGCCGCCCCGAAGGGCGG
>JAAZCT010000124.1 GCA_012513165.1 Actinomycetales bacterium | reverse complement strand
TGCGAAGCGCGGACGGTTGCGGTTCACGAGCCACCGCGATTTCGGTCGCGCTCTGGAGCGGGCTATTCGCCGTTCTGGTCTGCCGATCGCGTTCTCGTCGGGCTTCAACCCGCATCCCAAGATTTCGTACGCGGGCGCGTCACCCACGGGCGCGGCGAGTGAAGCCGAGTATGTGGAGATCGGTTTGACCGAGGTGCTCGACCCGGCCGAGGCGCATCGCAAACTCGACGCATCGTTGCCGCCCGGTCTGGACGTGTTGCGGGTGGTGGTGGCCGAGCCTGGCGCTTTGGCCGATTTGTTGACCGCCAGCCACTGGCATATCGCTTTACCCGAGACGGATTTGGCTCAAGCGCAAGCTGCCGTCGAAAAGTTCCTGGCACTCGACGAAGTGTTGGTGGAACGCATGATGAAAAAGGGCTTGCGCGAGTTGAACGCTCGTGAAGTCGTCGTGTCGATGCGGGCGGTCCAAGATGGCGACGATCCGATGACGAGCGACGTGGTGTGGCGTCACTCGACGCCGTCGGTGCGCCCGGACGACGTGTTGACGGGCTTGCGTGAGGCGGGCGGGCTCCAGATCGCGCAGACGCCCGTGGCTACGCGACTCGAACAAGGTCAACTGGACGAGTCGACCGGCACCATCACCGACCCCCTGGGGTAGTTCATTCGGTTGGTCCTTCCAGAGTCAGTCTGACACTCGGGAGGTGTGGTTCCCGCGCCGCTATATCCGTCGAATTGGCTAGTGGCTCTGTGGTCAGAACTCATACGGGACTTACTTCAAGAAGCATGGGCTAGATTGGGTAAAAATTAGGGCCACGATTTCGTGGCACCATTTTACTTGTGGGGTTGATAAGGACGGTAAGCAGCGCACGGCGCGCAGCCCCTGAAGGAGGGCAATCATGAATACCAATGTTTACGATGAGCTGGCTGATCGTGCTGAGGCAGGCCTGTTGAAACCAAATAGTGATCCTGTTAGGGGGACGAGGCCGCCCGTGCAGGGATAGAAATGCTTCTTAAGGCAACGGGGGAACGCGATCTAGATAGCGCTGTCCAACTCGCCGTGGGCAGGCCTTCGTTGGGCGCAGAGCCAAAGTCACCGACGAAAACATGGAAAGTCAAAGCGCCTGCTGATCTGGATGCGGCCGTTCGTCAACTAGCGGCCGAGCGCGGAATCGGCCTCTCCGAAATCGTTCGCGAGGCGACACTTGATTACGTGCGTGCCCACGCAAGTTGAAGGACGGTCCAGCAATCGAGGTTGGGTTTGCTGCATGGTTAAAGGGCCACGGTTTGTGGGCCGCGAACGTCACCATCGTGTTTCGATCGGCTCGAAGTTCAGTGCACTTAAACGGCAAAGTGACTGGGCCGAAACCTGAAATTGGCGGCACTGATTGACGAGTGTGCGATACTGGACGTGGTCGTACGCTTTGACACACCGTCGGTGCGACCAGACGACAACCTCATGGTCGGCGATCTGTTCGCCCTCGACCGCGACGCACTCACCCGAGTGTCGACCGCGGCAGGCGCGCAAGAAAGCCAGTGACAGGCCCGGGTATCGACGAAACAGACTTGACGGCCTGCGGGCCGATGACCGCGCTACCGGCAATGCCGCGTAGGCAAAGGAGAGCACATGCTCGACGAGAACCAGCCAGCTGATGGCGAAAACCAGACAGACGAACCCACCGCTCCAGAAGCGCCCGTCGCTGAAGCGTCTGAGACGGTTGAAACACCCGAAGAACCCGAAACTCCTACAGAACCGGTAGCCGCTCCGGCAACCACCACCGTCACCACGACCACGCGCCGCACGGCCGCCGGTCGCCCGGCCGGCCCGCCCACTGTCGGCTTGTTCAGCGCGCCGATCGAGAACCCACTCGCCGCGCCTGAAACGGCTCCTGCCACGCCAGTGGCAAAAGCCAAGCCAGGCCTCATGTTCCAAGCGCCGCCCGAAGGTCTCGCACCTGCGTTGCCGAAACCGGAACCGGTTCGTGAACAGCAGAAGCAAACCGACGACACTCAAGACACGCAATCGGATGCTGATTCGGACTCCGACGTCGAACTTGGCGAAGACGGCGAACCGAAGCGTCGCCGCCGTAGCCGTGGTGGACGCCGCCGTCGTAAGAACGAAGACGGAGACGATTCGGACAACACCGACTCGGCCGAAGGCGATTCTGACAACTCGGGCAACGACGATTCGTCGGACGATAACGAAGAAGGCGCAGGTGGCACCCGCCGTCGTCGTCGCCGGGCTCGTGCCGGTGAAGACACCGCACCTAGCGCTGACGATCCAGAAAACACCGTGGTCAAGGTGCGCGAAGGTCGCACGGCCGAAGACGAGATCACTGGCGTTTCTGGTTCGACGCGTCTCGAAGCCAAGAAGCAGCGCCGCCGTGAAGGCCGTGAAGCTGGCCGCCGTCGCGCGCCCATCGTGAGCGAAGCGGAGTTCTTGGCTCGCCGCGAATCAGTTGACCGCGAAATGGTGGTCCGCCAAGGCAAAGACTTCACCCAGATCGCAGTGCTTGAAGACAAAGTTTTGGTCGAGCATTATGTGGCTCGCGAATCGCAAACCTCGCTGATCGGCAACGTGTATGTCGGCAAGGTGCAGAACGTGCTGCCCAGCATGGAAGCTGCCTTCGTTGATATTGGCGCTGGTCGCAACGGCGTGATCTATGCCGGCGAAGTCGATTGGTCGAACGTGCCCAACGGCAAGCAGCGCAAGATCGAAGACGCGCTGCAACCTGGCCAGTCGATTCTCGTGCAGGTCACGAAGGATCCGATCGGACAATAGGGCGCTCGCCTCACCAGCCAAATCAGCCTGCCAGGACGATTCCTCGTCTACGTACCGGGCGGTGGCAGCAACGGTATTAGCCGCAAACTGCCTGAAACCGAGCGCGCACGTCTCAAAGGCTTGCTGAAGGAAGCATTGCCCGAGAGCGCAGGCGTGATCGTGCGTACGGCTGCTGAAGGCGCCACCGAAGAACAACTGACTCGCGACGTCACGGCGTTGATGGCGCGCTGGGAAGACATCGAAAGCAAGTCGGCTGAGGGCAAATCGCCCCAGATGCTGTATTCGGAACCAGATCTGATGATCAAGGTCATCCGTGACTTATTCAACGAAGATTTCTCCAAGTTGATCGTTCAAGGCGATGACGCTTTCGACATGGTCGCCGGCTACCTCGCTCACGTCGCGCCAGATTTGGCCGAACGCGTCGAGCGTTGGGACAGCGATCAGGACGTGTTCGGCGAGCGTCGCATCGATGAACAAATCAACAAGGCACTGGATCGCAAGGTGCATTTGCCATCGGGCGGTTCGCTGGTGATCGACCGCACTGAAGCCATGGTGGTGGTGGACGTCAACACGGGCCGCTTCACTGGCTCGGGCGGAAACCTCGAAGAGACCGTCACCAAGAACAACCTCGAAGCGGCTGAGGAAGTAGTGCGCCAACTGCGTCTGCGCGACCTCGGCGGCATTATCGTGATCGATTTCATCGACATGGTGCTCGAATCGAACCGTGACTTGGTGCTGCGCCGTCTGGTGGAGTGCTTGGGCCGGGATCGCACCCGCCACCAAGTTGCCGAAGTGACGTCTTTGGGTCTCGTTCAGATGACGCGTAAGCGGATCGGTACGGGCTTGCTCGAGTCGTTCAGTCACGAGTGCGAGTCGTGCCGTGGGCGCGGCGTGCAAGTGTCTGAGTCGCCCGTAGAGCCGAAGAAGGACGAAGGACCTCGTCGCGGGCGTCGTGTCGGCAAGGGCAACCAGAAGAACCAGAACCAAGGTGGCCAGAACCAGAACCAGAATTCAGGCGGACAGAACCAAAGCCAAGGCAAGAACAAGAACAAGGCTGCTGAAGTAGCTGCGGCGTCTGCTGGCGCTGAGGCTGACAAGCCAGCTGAGTCGGTCTCGGCCGAACCCACAGCGGTCGAGACGCCCCAAGTTGAGTCAGCAGCAGTCGAGTCGACTCAGGTCGAGTCGCAAGCAGCAGATTCAACTCAGACTGAATCAAGCCAGCCTGAACCAACTCAGTTGGCTCTGGCAGACATGGATCCGGAGCCTGCGTCGACTTCAACACCGGAACCGGCCGCCGAAGCCAGCGAACCGGCTCCGGCGAACCCTGGAAAATCAACGAATCAGACTTCTGAAGCTCCTTTGGTCGAACCCGTTTTGACCGATGAAGGTGCGGCGTCGTAAACTAGACAGTCGGTGCGCCGTGCGCTCCGTTTCCGTGTGCGTTAACCCGCACACCCAAGAACAGCATGAAGTGAGGAATCCCGTGGTGTACGCAATCGTGCGCAATGGCCGAGCCCAGACCAAGGTAGTGGTCGGCGACGTCATCTCTATCGACCAAGTCCAGGTCGCTCCAGGCGAGAGCCTGCAACTGCCTGCCGTGATGTTGGTCGACGGCGAAGCCGTCACCGCTGGCGCAGACGTAGCTTCGGTCAAGGTCGACGCTGAAGTTATCGGCGGAGTCAAAGGTCCGAAGATCTCGATCCAGAAATACAAGAACAAGACCGGTTACAAGAAACGTATGGGTCACCGTCAGAAGTACACCCAGGTTAAAATCACCGGAATCTCTAAGTGAGGTAGTGACAGATGGCATCTAAAAAGGGCGCATCGTCCACTAAGAACGGCCGCGATTCTAATGCTCAACGGCTGGGCATTAAACGCTTCGGCGGTCAGCAAGTAAACGCAGGCGAAATCATCGTGCGTCAGCGCGGCACCAAGTTCCACCCAGGTGTGAACGTTGGCCGTGGCAAAGACGACACCTTGTTCGCTCTTGAACCAGGTGCGGTTGAGTTCGGTACTCGCCGTGGCCGCAAGGTCGTCAACATCGTGGCGGCTGCAGCCGAGTAATCAGGCAGATTTTCCTGAGGAGGGCGGTCCGCTGCGGCGGGCTGCCCTTTTCTCATTCCCCCAAGTGATTGGCCCCCCGGCATGGCGATTCCCAGCTTTGTGGATCAGGTGACCTTGCATGTCCGGGCTGGCGACGGCGGACATGGGGTTGCTTCGGTGCACCGCGAAAAATTCAAACCCCTCGGTGGCCCCGACGGCGGTAACGGTGGTAACGGCGGAGACGTGATTCTCCGTGTTTCCAGCGATGTCACCACGCTCGTCTAATATCACCACGAACCTCACCGCAAGGGTGGCAAAGGTCAGCCCGGTGCCGGCGGAAACCGCAGCGGCGCGAAGGGTGAAGATCTCGTCCTCAAAGTACCCAGCGGCACGGTCGTCAAGGATCTTGACGGCAATGAATTAGCTGACTTGGTTGGCGCAGGAACCGAAACCGTGATCGCTGCTGGCGGTCGTGGCGGCCTGGGGAACTCGGCGCTCTCGTCGAGTAAACGTAAGGCTCCCGGTTTCGCGCTAAAGGGCGAACCCGGTCAAGAG
>JAAZCT010000123.1 GCA_012513165.1 Actinomycetales bacterium | reverse complement strand
GTCTACCCATGCGTAGAAGGTTCGCTCCATCGGTTCTAGCCGAGTTGGAAGAGCACCTTTGCTTTGCGTAAGCTCACCTGGCTCAGCTGCAATTTCCATCGTCACAAATACGCCTTCAGGCTCAATTTCCAAGGTTATTTCGCCCGCACTCCAAGAGTTACCTTTGACGTAACCACCTGCACCGTAAACCTTCGAAATCACTTCGATTGCAACATTGCAAGCCTCGCAATCAGGGCCGCTGATCTTTTTCAGTTCTGTAAGATCTCCCGTGGCGTACGCGAAGTTAAAAACGTCAATCCAGTAGCCGACGAAGTCGGCGGCGGCCTCCGGGGTCGGCTCGTTCCAGTTCGCGGGCTTGGTGGGCGGGGTGGCCGTCGGCGTTGGAGACGCGCTGGGCTTCGCACTCGCGTCAGGCTCGGCCGAACCCGACCCGCAACTCGCAAGCCCAAAACACAGCACCACAACAAGTGCAGAAAACGCGGCAGAAAGCAGCCTCACAACAGTCCCCCAAGGGTCGATAACCCTAGGAAACTAGCACGGCTAAACCACTCCACATACCGAAATTCACAAGCCCACCGCGTGAGACCCTACACATCGTTCACCGCAATCACACGAGCCACAAAACCGAGCAGGTTCAGCGGCTCGCATGCAAAACAAACGCTCAGCGGGGCGCCATGCGCAGCGCGCCGTCCATGCGAATCGTCTCGCCGTTGAGGTAGTCGTGCTCCACCAACATCGTCACCAGACGCGCATACTCCGACGGCTGGCCCAGTCGGTGTGGGAACGGCACCCCGGCCGCCAAAGACTCGCGCACCTCGTCGCCCAAACTGGCGAGCAGCGGGGTGTCGATGATGCCGGGCGCAATCGTGTTCACGCGGATCCCGTGCTGCGCCAGATCGCGTGCCGCAGGCAAAGTCATCCCCACCACGCCGCCCTTGCTGGACGAGTACGCGACCTGACCGATCTGCCCGTCGAACGCGGCGATCGACGCGGTGTTGACGATGACGCCTCGCTGCCCGTGTTCGAGCGGTTCGGTCTGGGCGATCGCTTCGGCCGCGAGCGTCATCACGGTGAACGTGCCCACGAGGTTGATGTTGACCACTTTGGCGAACATGTCGAGATCGTGGATGCCGCGCTTGGACAGGATGCGTCCCGGAGGGCCGATCCCTGCACAGCTGACTGCCGTGCGCAAGGGCCCGATTTCGGAGGCGGTTGCCACTGCTGCACGCACCTGCTCCGCGTTGGTCACGTCGGCCGCAACATAACTGACGCCGCCAACCACAGGCGCGTTCTCGATCGCGCCGGGCAGGTCGAGGGCGAACACTCGCGCACCCTGCTCGGCCAGTGCTTTCGCTGTGGCGGCACCCAAACCGGATGCAGCTCCGGTGACGATCGCGGACGTGTTTTCAAGACGCATTTCAGCCCTTTTTCTTCAGGTCGCGGCCGATGACGAGCCGCTGGATTTGGTTGGTTCCTTCGAAAATCTGCATCACTTTGGTTTCGCGCATGAACCGCTCCACCGGGAAATCGCGGGTATAGCCCGCACCGCCCAAAACCTGCACCGCATCGGTGGTGACCTTCATGGCGTTGTCGGTGGCTATCAGCTTCGCGATCGACGCCTGCCGACTGAACGGCCGGCCGGCGTCCTTCAGGCGAGCGGCCGCGAGGTAGGTGGCTCGCGCCGATTCGGTGGCCGCCGCCATGTCGGCCAACAGGAACGAGAGCCCCTGATGATCGATGATCGATTTGCCGAACGCTTCGCGCTCTTTCGCGTAAGCGACTGCCGCGTTCAAGGCCGCTTGGGCAACGCCGGTAGCCACGGCCGCGATGCCGAGGCGCCCCGAGTCGAGGCCGGCCAGCGCGATCGACAGGCCCTGACCTTCGGCACCCAACCGCCGCTCGACGGGCACGCGCACCTGGTCGAACAGCATGGTGGCCGTGGTGGAACTCATCAGCCCCATCTTGTCTTCGGGCACATCAGCGGTGAGGCCTTCGGCATCAGCCGGCACGAGGAAACACGTGATGCCACCGTCGGCGACGGCCATCATCTTGTAATAGTCGGCTTGGCCGCCGTGCGTGGTCCAAGCTTTAGCGCCGTTGATCACGTATTCGTCGCCGTCGCGGCGAGCCGTGGGGCGCATCGCCGCCGGATCCGAACCCGCGTGGGATTCGGACAGGCAGTAGGCGCCGAGCAGTTCGCCGCCGAGCATGTCCGGCAGCCAGCGGTCTTTTTGCTCCTGCGAACCGACCGAATCAAGGCCGAAACAACTCAGCGCGTGCACGCTGACTCCGACGCCCACTGCAGCCCAAGCGGTCGCGATTTCTTCGACGACCTGCAGGGAGACCTCATAAGGCGGCCCGCCTCCGCCGTATTCCTCGCCATACGGGAGCCCCAACAGACCAGCGCGGCCAAGAGTGCGGAACACCTCGCGCGGGAACGTTGCCGAGCGTTCGGCCTGTTCGACGTGCGGAGCCAGTTCGGCGGACGCGATCTGACGAGTCAGATCAATCAGGTCGTGAGCCTCTTCGCTGGGCAGTAACCGTTCAACCGTCATAGATTCTCCAAAAAGAGGGGTTCACATGGGCACGGTGTTCATCCTACGACACCGCCCGTGCCGCGAAACAGGCCAAATAAGCGGATATAGAGTTAGGATTGCCTAAACTAACTGTGCTACGGTT
>JAAZCT010000122.1 GCA_012513165.1 Actinomycetales bacterium | reverse complement strand
TCTCTTCGTCGTAGCGCAGTGTGAGCCCGTATTTCGCGGCCAAACGCTCTACCGATTCCGCGAAACTCAAGCCCTCGATCTCGCGCAGGAACTTGATCGCGTCGCCGCCCGCACCGCAGCCGAAACAGTGGTAGAAACCTTGGGTCGGACGAACCGTGAACGACGGGGTTTTCTCGTCGTGGAACGGGCACAAACCCTTGCGTGCCCCTCCGCCGGCGTTCTTGAGGGTCACATACTGTTCGACCACTTCGTCGATTCGGACACGTTCACGAACGAGTTGAATGTCCTCGTCCTTGATCAGCGCCATGTGCCGATCTTAGGCCCTGTCTCCTGAGCGCCGGAACGAGTTCGGATTAGCGGCAGAAAATACTCGCGGCTCAGAGGTGCGAGAACGAGTGACGTCTCAGACGGGTCCACCCAGCGTGCCTCAGCAATTTCAGCGTCAACGGCAACCTCATCGATTTGGGCGAGGCACCAAAAGGCGTGGCTCCTCACTCGAAAACCTGGCTCGTTCGCCGCATCGGACTCAAAGATTCCGATGAAGTCCAGATCGCTTTCCTGAAGAACGAGACCCAATTCTTCGTTCAGTTCTCGCTGCAAGGCTGCCACGGGGGTTTCGCCCGGTTCGGGTTTTCCGCCCGGCTGGATGAACACGTTGGTGCCATGTTTGCGGACCATCAGTGTTTCGCCCTGCTCGTTGACGATCAGCGCCGCAACGACCTCGATCGTGCTCACATTTCCTCGTGGGTGAGCGGATCTCCGCCCCATAGGCGACCGCCGTTTTGTTCGAGTGCGGCAATCGCAACGGTGTCTTCTTCGTCGAGTTCGAAGTCGAGCACATCGAGATTCTCTGCCAAGCGTTCAACCGAAGCGGACTTCGGCAGTGGCACGATTCCACGTTCCACCAACCAGCGCAAAACCACTTGAGCAGGCGTGATCTGATATTTGATTGCTATCTCCAACAACGCCGGCTCGATCAGCAAGCCACTGCCTCGACCGAGCGGGCTCCATGCTTGCGTGATGATGTCCCGCTCACGATGAAACTCCACAATCTCGTGTTGCGGAAAATAGGGGTGGATCTCGATCTGGTTGACCTCGGGCAAGACCGACGTTTCTTTCCAGAGCCGTTCGATGTGATCGGCGTTGAAGTTGCTGACCCCGATATGCGTCACGAGGCCTTTGTCGCGCGCATCGATTAAGCCTTGCCACGCTTCGACGTACCGGTCCTGGTTCGGCAGCGGCCAGTGGATCAGATAAAGATCCAGGTGATCGAGGCCCATCCGCATGAGCGACTCTTCGATGCAGGTGCCGACTTGGTCTTTCGCGTGGTGGCGGCCGGGCAGCTTCGAGGTGACGAAGATGTCTTCACGTGGCTCATCTGCGGCGCGCACAGCCGCACCCACAGCGCCTTCGTTCTCATAACTGACAGCCGTGTCGATGAGGCGATAGCCCTCGTCGAGCGCAGATTCGATGACGCTCGCGCCCTCGATCCCCCGCAAACCATAGGTGCCTAGACCCATCGCAGGCATCCGGCAGGTGGCTGACTGGACCATGTCTAGTGCGCTCATCGTGACCTCCGTGTGCTTGTCGTATCTCGACGGTATCGCCTCCGGGGTTTACCGGCACAACGAGCCGTTAGCCCAAGAGCCGGTCGGCCCATGTTCTGGCGGAAAGATCGGTCAGGCTGGCGACTTGGTCGATGATGACGCGCGAGCGTTCAGTGTCGGTGGTGGCTCCGTGAAAGTCTGCAGCGAGATCCGCATCGAGGTGTTTGGCTCCGGAGAGCATCAGGTGCGCAGTCAAGTGACGCACCAGATCGCGCTGGTCTGCCAGCACTTTGGTGCGATCGTCGCGGCGAATCACGTGGTGCGCTGCGATGGCTTTCAAGAGGGTGATCTCGTCCCAGGTTTCGGAGGGAACCACCAGATTGGCCTCGTGGCGCACCAGTGGCCCCGGCCCGTTTGCATCAAGTGTCGCTTGTTGCGCGGCCATTGCAAACCGGCCGATCAGCGCGCTCGTGAGCGACTTGAGCACAGCGCTGGACTGCCGGCTGCCATCGTGAGAACTCGTGGGCCATTCGCGCAACGACTGCAAACGATCGTAAGCCTGACTCAGCCGATCGTCACTCAGTTCTGGCGCATACCAATCGCGGGCAGCAGCGAATACAGCCGGCAGCGCCAAATCCTCCACCAACGAGAACCAGCCACCCACGACGCCGTCTTCGACGTCGTGCACCGAGTAGGCGATGTCGTCGGATAGGTCCATCACTTGACCTTCGATCGGCTGGGATTGGCCGTCGATGCCCTCGCGAATCCAACGGAACACGGGGCCGTCGTCTTGGTAGTAGCCGAACTTGTTGGGACTGCCAGGACCTTCGCCTCGAGCCCACGGGTATTTGATGCACGCGTCCAGCGTGGCGCGGGTCAGGTTGAGTCCGGCGGGCTGCCCGGCCGCGTCGAATGTCTTGGCCTCGAGCCGGGTCAGCAGGCGAAGAGTTTGAGCGTTTCCTTCGAACCCGCCGAAGGAGGCCGCAGCCTCGTTGAGGGCCACTTCCCCGTTGTGGCCGAACGGCGGATGGCCTAGATCGTGCGAGAGTGCCGCCGAATCGACGATATCGGGATCGCAACCGAGTGCTTTGCCGAGTTCGCGAGCAACCTGGGCTACTTCGAGGGAGTGCGTCAGGCGGTTGCGAACGAAATCGTCAGCACCGGCTCGCAAGACTTGAGTCTTGGCCGAGAGGCGACGCAGCGCTGACGAATGCAAGATCCGGGCGCGGTCGCGCTCGAAGGCGGTTCGGCCGGGCCGTTTTGCTGGCTCAAACACCAAACGCGCTTGCGCGTGCTCGTCATAGGAGTATGTCATCACTCAGGAGATTACCGGTCGCCACAGACGTTTGGCCCGACGACGAGACTTGTTGGGCTAGATTCCGATCGCTTCGGCGACCTTCTTGGCGATCGTGCGGATCGATTTGGTGGGCGATACCCGCGAAAGCGCATCGAAGGTTTTTGCGTCCTTGCCGATCATGACCCGGTACTTATCAGAAGCGATCGCAGCCACGATGATCGCGCCAGCGTCTGACACAGCCATGGGTTTCATGGCCGATTTCTCGATCTCTTCGGGACTCGTATCTTTACCGCCCGGCACGTCCACACCGGAGTTTCCGGTGATGTTCGTGGCCACCTCACCCGGGAACACGAGGCTCAC
>JAAZCT010000121.1 GCA_012513165.1 Actinomycetales bacterium | reverse complement strand
GCACCACCCGGCTCATGAGTTTCACGCTGCCAGACCCCAGTGCACGTCTTGTGAAAAGCCTGCCGATGACCGATGCTTTGCTGCTATCTACCGCGAAGTACTCCGATGCGGCCGCGCTCGTGCGAGACGCGTGGCTCACTGCAGTGGACAGCCTCGTGCTCAGCCACGGCGGGCCTGCCTGGGATCGTGCAGCGTTTGAGATGCTCTATGAAAAGATCCGGCAAGACATGGTTCCGCGCACGGAACAGATCTTGATCCAGGTGTTGAACGCGCTACGCACACTCGCGCGCGTGGACAGCGGGACTGGCGAGGCGGCAGAAGACATCGCTACCCAGTTGTCGTGGCTGATTTATCCGGGCTTCGTGCGCGACATGGGCGCACACCGCCTGCCGCGACTAACCGTGTATCTGGCCGCTGTGTCGCGCCGAGCGCAGTCCACCAAAGATGCAGAACCGATCTATGCGCTCGAAGCGCGCTTCTACGAGATCACTCAAGACCTCAGCGAAACGCGCAGACTTTCGGCAGACGTTCAACACGTGCGTTGGGCGCTCGAAGAACTCCGGATCAGTTGGTTCGCGCAGGACTTGCGTACGGCGATGTCGGTCTCGGAAAAGAAAGTGGCCGCCATGCTCGATGCATTGGCGGCCACGATCGAAGTTGGAATCAGCTGACGCCCAACAAGTCGATGATGAAAACCAGCGTGCGACCCGACAAATGGTGTCCACCACCGGCAGGGCCATACGCCAACTCTGGCGGGCACACCAGCTGACGGCGGCCGCCAACCTTCATGCCAGGAATGCCTTGCTGCCAAGCGCCAATGAGCTGTGGCAGTGGGAAGTTAGCGGACTGGCCGCGGTCCCATGAGGCGTCGAACTGTTCGCCGGTTTCGAAATCAACACCGACATAATGCACGTCTACAACACCGCCAGGCTGGGCTTCAGCGCCGTCGCCGACAACAATGTCGGTGATGGTGAGTTCACTGGGAGCTGGGCCTTCGATGAATTCGACTTCTGGTTTCTGAGTCATGTGTGCCATTCTGGCATGTATGCGCGCAACCATGCTTTATTCGCCCAGAGATATTTGTGTCGAGCAGATCCCGGACCCCGAAATTTCCGCTGACCATGAGGCGATCGTGCGGGTCCTAGCGGCCTGCGTGTGCGGCAGCGACTTGTGGCCCTATCGCGGAATCGGTAACAATCCAGACGGCCCGAGGCAGATCGGCCACGAGTTCATCGGCGTGGTGGAGCGCGTCGGTGCTGCAGTCGGAGATATCGGCGTGGGTGACTTCGTCATCGCGCCGTTCCTCTACAGCTGCGGTGTCTGCGTGCATTGTCTGAACGGCGTCACGCCCTCGTGTGTCAACGGTGGCGGCTATGAGGGTTGCCAAGCAGAACTGGTGAAGGTCCCCCAAGCCGATGGCACCTTGTATGTGCTGCCCGCCGAGCCGGCCGAGAGCCAGTACGCGGATTTGTTGGCCTTGAGCGACGTGTTCCCCACGGGCCATCACGCCGCGATCTGCGCGCGTGTCAGCGCCGGCGGCATAGCCGTGGTGGTTGGCGATGGCGCGGTTGGTTTGAGTGGCGTGCTTGCTGCCAAACGACTCGGCGCGGCGAACATCATCGCGATGTCGAGGCATGAATCAAGGGCAGAACTGGCGCGTTCCTTCGGTGCCACCCACGTCGTGGCCGACCGCGGCAAAGCAGGCGCTCAAGCAGTGAAAGACATTCTCGGTGGGATTGGTGCCGACGCCGTGCTCGAGTGCGTGGGGACAGCCGAGAGCATGAAGCAAGCGTTCTTGTCCTTGCGTCCGGGCGGCTTCGTCGGTTATGTGGGTGTCCCCCACGACGTGGACTTGAACGTTCCGATCATGTTCGCCAAGAACATGGGACTCATGGGAGGAATCGCCCCGGTGCGCGCCTACCTTGACGAACTCGTACCCGAAGTCTTGGCAGGAACGCTGCGCCCGGGGGCGGTCTTCGACCAAACTTTGCCGTTGGCCGAAGCCGCAGCGGCCTATCAGGCGATGGACGAACGCAGGGCGATCAAAGTGATGCTGCGGCCCTAACCGCGAAAACCTCTACTCAACGAAAGCGGGGGCGGCTACCGATCAGGTAGTCGCCCCCGTTTTCAGTGTGAGATCACTTCAATTGCGAACTCGACAAGCCGAGGACACGGCGAGCGATGATCAACTGCTGAATCTGCTGGGTGCCTTCGAAGATGTCGAGGATCTTCGAATCGCGTGACCACTTCTCGAGCAGTTCAGTCTCGCTGTAGCCGAGCGAACCAGCCAAGTCGACTGCGCGCAAGGTGATGTCGTTACCAACACGGCCGGCTTTGCCCTTAGCCATCGAGGCCTCGAGCGAGTTCGGCTTGGAGTTGTCGGCCATCCAAGCAGCTTCAAGCGTGAGCAAGTAAGCGGCTTCCAGATCGGCTTCCATTGCGAGGAAGGTGGCGGCAGCATGTGATTGCGAGTTGGCGGGGCGATCGTAATCGATCGTGATGCCAGCGCCCTCGATCAGTTCGCGCAAACGCTCGATCGAAGCACGCGCACAGCCGATAGCCATGCCGGCTACTAGTGGACGAGTGTTGTCGAATGTCGCCATCGCACCAGCGAAACTCTTCGCTGTGTCGATTTCCGGCGAACCCAAGAGGTTCTCGGCCGGAACACGGCAGTTGTCCAAGACGATGACGGCAGTGTCTGAAGCGCGGATACCGAGCTTGTGCTCGAGACGCTCGACCCGGATACCAGGCAGACTCTTAGGAACCAAGAACGACTTGATCGCTGCGCGACCCGCGTCCTTATCGAGGGTGGCCCACACGACGACCGAGTCGGCGCGTTCACCTGAGGTAACGAAGATCTTCTCGCCGTTCAGGACGTAAGCGTCGCCGTCTTTGGTCGCAGTGGTGGTGACGGCAGCCGAATCCGAGCCGAAGCTTGGTTCGGTGATGGCCATAGCCGCCCACGTGCCTTCGAAACGCTTCTTCTGCTCCGGGCTGGCAACCGATGCGATAGCAGCGTTACCGAGGCCTTGGCGTGGCATCGACAGGAGCAGTCCGACGTCGCCCCAGCACATTTCGATGATGGACAACACTGCGGACATGTTGGCGCCGTTGCGGGTACCCTTCTTTTCCTTCTTCTCTTCGCGGCTGACACCAGAGGCGCGAACGCCTTCGGTGCTGCCCGAATCGGCCATACCGTCGATGAGCGAAGCGAGCAGATCGAGTTCGACTGGGTATTCGTGCTCAGCCAGATCGTACTTGCGCGAATTTGCACGCAAGAAGCCGTCGGCGACCTCGTGAACTTGCTTAATTAACCCACGCTGTTTCTTTGGGATTTCCAGATTAATCATGATGGTGATTGCCCTCAGACGAGGACGGCTCCTTCCATGAGGCCAACAGCGCGCAAATCGCGGTACCAGCGTTCGACGGGGTGTTCTTTTACGAATCCGTGGCCACCAAGCATCTGGACGCCATCGGTGCCGATCTGCATGCCGTAGCGACCAGCAAGACTGCGAGCAAGTGCTACTTCGCGGGCGTAATCTTTGCCCATATCAGCGCGCGAGGCGGCCTTCAAGGTGACGAGACGCATGCCTTCGAGTTCGGTTGCCATATCGGCGATCGTGAAGGCAACTG
>JAAZCT010000120.1 GCA_012513165.1 Actinomycetales bacterium | reverse complement strand
CGTCAAATCGTTATCGGCACCATCGTGGCCCTAGCGCTCGCATTGGGAACCATCGGAGTCATCGAACTGGTCAGCGGAAACGCTTTCGGACAAGCCGAACGTCCCGCGATTGGCCGGCCGTGGCAGTCAGCACCGACCGAAACTCCCACGCCGACGCCCACATCCACAGTTGAAACACCGGAGAACCCGACTCCCACCCCGACTCCGGACCCCACCGAGCCAGAACCGAGCGAGACGCCCGATCCCGTAGGAACACCGGACCCAACGCCAACCGCATCGCCAACTCCACTACAAACCGAGAATCCGCCAGCCACTCAATAACTCGGCCTAGCCGACACGCCTGTCGTGCATCACATAGCGGGCTGGTTGGATAGTGCCTGTGTTTACCGTCGAGAACAGCATCGAAGGCGCTCTAGGGCGTTCCGGAACAATCAGCACGCCGCACGGCGATATCCAGACTCCCGCGTTCATTCCGGTGGGCACCAAAGCCACCGTGAAAGCAGTGCTGCCCGAATCGCTGTCGGCGCTCGGAGCTCAGGCGGTTCTCGCAAACGCTTATCACCTGTATTTGCAGCCAGGGCACGAGTTGATTGACGAAGCTGGCGGTCTCGCGAAGTTCATGAACTGGCCCGGCCCAACGTTTACCGATTCGGGCGGTTTCCAAGTGCTCAGTTTGGGTGCCGGGTTCAAGAAGACGCTGGCGATGGACGCAGTCGGAGTGGAATCTGACGACGTGATTGCGCCCGGCAAGGACCGTCTCGCTCACGTCGACGAAGACGGCGTCACGTTCAAGAGCCATCTTGATGGCAGTAAACACCGGTTCACGCCTGAAGTCTCGATGCAGATTCAGCATGGCCTAGGTGCGGACATTATTTTTGCGTTCGACGAGCTCACCACGCTGATGAACTCGCGCACCTACCAAGAACAATCGCTGGCACGCACCCAACGCTGGGCCGAGCGCTGCGTCGCGGAACACCAGCGTCTCACCGCCGCCCATCCGGACAAACCACGCCAAGCCCTGTTCGGTGTGGTTCAGGGCGCACAGCACGAAGACCTTCGACGCAAGGCCGCCCGCGATCTGGCTGCACTCGGCTTCGACGGGTTCGGCCTCGGCGGCGCGATCGAGAAAGAGAGCCTCGGCGAAATCTGCAGCTGGGTGAACGAAGAACTCCCCGAAAACAAGCCTCGACACTTGCTCGGGATTGGCGAGCCTGAGGACCTGTTCGAGGGCGTAGAAGCCGGCTGCGACACCTTCGACTGCGTCACTCCGTCACGTGTGGCTCGGTCATCACGGGTGTATACCCCTGACGGCCGATACAACCTGAACGTTGCCGCCTCAACTCGTGCGTTCGTACCCATCAGCGAGGACTGCGACTGCTACACCTGCGCGAACTACACGCGCGCTTACTTGCGGCACTTGTTCAAAGCGAACGAAATGCTGGCTGCCACGCTCTGCACGATCCACAACGAGCACTTCTTCGTCTCGTTGGTGGCTCAAATGCGGTCGTCCATCAACGCCGGCGAGTTCAAAGAGTTCAAGACGGAGTATCTCGGCCGCTATCTCTCCTAGGCGAGAGTCACGCCCAGTATCCTTCTTCGTTCTTCTTCAAGAATGCGATAACCCGAACAGTGACCGGCAACAACAAGAACTCGACGGAAACTTTCAAGATCACGCCGACAACGAAATAGTTCACGAACTGGCCAACTGTGGTGATCCCGATGGCTGTCGATGCAATCGCACAGAAGATGAACGTGTCGATCATTTGACCTGCCAAGGTCGAGGCCATGAGTCGGCCCACGAGGCCTTTCTCGGCCGTGCGGTTCTTCATCGCGACGAGCACTTTGGCGTTCAGCAACTGTCCGGTCACGTAGGCAACCACGCTGGCCAAAACGATCTGCGCTACTGGGCCGAGCACGGCCTCATACGCAGCTTGGTTCTCGTAAAAGAACGCACCGGGAGCCTTCTGCACGAGCCAGAACGTCACGACGGCAAGCACCGAAGCACCGAACGCTGCAAAGGTGGCGCGTTTAGCTGCCTTGAACCCATACACCTCGCTCAGTACATCACCCAGCACATAAGCGATCGGGAACAAGATTGCGCCACCGTCAAGGATGAGCGGAGAAACTTGAATCCAGCCCAAGGCAATCTCGGCACTGCCAATTTGAAGTGGTTTCGCGGCGACGATATTCGACAGCACCACAACGACACAGAAGTACGCCACGATCAGATCGAAATAGCGACTCCCGCGTGGGGCAAACCGAATGCGTTCAGGGTTCGTTGATTGCGTGCTGGCCATGAGGTTCATCCTCCCACGCTGCCCGAACTACCTCGATGGGAGAATGGATTTATGAGACTCCCGGATGCGACCGACGTTCTTGTTGTGGGCGCTGGGCCCGCAGGTTCCGCTGCAGCCGCGTGGACGGCTCGGGCCGGACTCGATACCGTCCTTGCCGATGCCCAGGTGTTTCCGCGCGATAAGACCTGCGGCGATGGGCTCACGCCACGCGCCATCGCTGAACTCGACCGATTGGGGCTGGGCGATTGGGTTCGCGGCCACACCGTCAACTGCGGATTGCGCGCCGCTGGATTCGGACAAGAGTTACTACTGCCTTGGCCTGGCGGCTCGCTACCTGATCATGGTTCGGCCGTTCCACGCACCGAACTCGACGACAAGATCCGCGCCACAGCCCAAGAATCTGGTGCTACATGCATTGATGGCGTGCGCGCCGTGGACGTCGAACGAGACGCGGCGGGTGCCGTGACGGCCGTGGTGTTTGACCTCGGCAAAGACAAGGGCACCCATACGATCACTTGCAAGCGGCTCGTCGTGGCTGATGGCGTGCGTTCCCCCCTCGGACGCATTCTTGGTCGCGAGTGGCACCGCGACACCGTTTATGGCGTGGCTGGACGCAGCTATGTGAAATCTGCGCGCACAGACGACCCGTGGATCTCCTCACACCTCGAACTGCGCGGCGAACACAATGAACTCTTGCCCGGGTACGGCTGGATTTTCCCGCTCGGCGACGGCGAGATCAACCTCGGTGTTGGCGCACTCGCGACAGCAAAGCGACCCGCGAAAATTCAGATCCGCCCGCTGATGGAGTACTACGCCTCCTTGCAGCGAGACGATTGGGAGCTCGGGCCCGACCTGCGTTTGCCCACTTCGGCAATGTTGCCGATGGGTGGAGCCGTCTCCGGTGTGGCTGGACCGAACTGGATGCTGATCGGCGACGCGGCGGCCTGTGTGAATCCGCTCAACGGTGAGGGCATCGACTACGGCCTCGAAACCGGGCGGTTCGCGGCCGACCTTTTGGTTTCCAACGAGAACATCGAACAGCGCTGGCCGGCCATACTCACCGAGCATTATGGCTTGGCGTTTTCGATCGCTCGGCGTTTAGCAGGCCTGATCACGGTGCCGAATCTGCTCTCGACCGCAGGACCGATTGGCATGCGTTCACATGTCTTGATGACGTTCGCGCTGCGCGTGATGGGCAATCTGGTGACAGACGAGGATCGAGACGTGACTGCGCGAATCTGGCGTTGGGCCGGCAAGCGTTCGATTCAACTGGACGATCGCCCTCCCTTTAGCGCCTAAAACCAGCGCTATTGCAACTGCAAGTTACACCGGGTGACCACGGTCACTGGGTAGTTTGCAAGAATCATCGACATGGACGCAGATGTCATCGTCGTCGGCGCCGGACTTTCCGGCCTCGTCGCAGCCACAGAATTGGTAGAAGCCGGCAAGAAAGTCGTCATCGTTGATCAAGAAGGTGAACAAGGCCTCGG
>JAAZCT010000013.1 GCA_012513165.1 Actinomycetales bacterium | reverse complement strand
GGCCAAGACCACATTTACACCGATGGTTTCAGCGTGATCTTGCTGTTCAACGAGCTGATCGACTTGATCAACGACGTCGACTCGCTCTCGGCCATGCCCCCCACCAGCCCGTTCCAAGAGTTTGCCGAAATCGAACGAGCTGCGGCTGATGCTGCCACGATCGAGCACCCTGCGGTTCAGCACTGGGCGGACTTCGCCCTCGCCGATCCGGCCGGTGGCACCCCGCGCTTCCCGATGGACACCGGCATCGCGGTCGGTGAGAAGACGGAACTCGGCCCGTACCGTCTCGATCTGCTCAACGCCGAAGAAGACGCCGAACTAGACGCGTACGCAAAGTCGATCGGCGCCACGTTCCCGGCCTTGCTACATGCCGCGTTCGCCATCACTACGCGCGATCTAACCGGCAAGTCGGTGCAACGGTTCCTCAACCCCGTGCACACGCGCTCGGACCCACAGTGGTGGCTGTCCATGGGCTGGTTCATCAACGTGGTTCCGGTGCTGTGCACCGTCGAATCCGAAGACACGCTTGAGTCGGTCGCGGTGCGGATGCGCGAGAGCCTGCGCGACGGAATCAACGTCGGCGAACTGCCCGCCTTGCGGGTCATGGAAATCATCCAAGAGGTGTTCGGCTTCGATCCCGATAGCGCTGGCCGGCCGCCCATCATTTCGTATCTCGACGGTCGAATCTTGCCGGGCCAAGAGAAGTGGGAACCGCACCGCTTTCACGGGCTGACGGGCGCCGGCGCGCACGATGACGTCAACGTCTGGGTCAACCGCATGCCTGATGACGTCTACGTGATGTGCGCTGTGCCGGACACCCCGCAGGCGATGAAAGCCGTGGACGATTACTTCCAATACGCTCGCAAACTCTTGCGCGGTCTGTTGGCCGGGAAAGCGAACTAACTACTGGCAGCCTCGGCGGGGCCGAGGGCGATTCCGTCGAGGATGTCGTGTTCGCTGATGACAACGACGTCCGAATCGCAACGAACGTGTTCCAGAATGCGGTTCGTGATGAGTGAGCCACCGCCGATCACGTCTGCGCGGCCGGGATGCATGAATCCGAGTTCGAGGCGTTGGGCCACCGAACGCGCTAGCAGGTTGTTGGCAGCAGATTTCATGTCGGCGAGAGCGATCTGCGAACCGTGGATGCGGTCGCTGTCGTAATCGCCTAGACCCAGCATGTGAGCCGCGATACTCGTGGCTGTGCCGGCAACCATCACGAGTGTGTCGGTTTCGTCCAATTGGTCCAGCACCGGCACGATCACCGCGTCGATGGCTGCGATGCAGTCGGCGATCTCTTCGGCGGCTGGCGGGTCTGAGGCGAGGAATCGCTCCGTCATCCGCACGCAACCCAGATCGACAGAGCGCGCAAACGTCGGTTCTGCCCCAGTCTCAGCAAAATTTCCTTGTACGAACTCGGTGGACCCTCCGCCGATATCGACGACCAGCGTGGAGCCGGCGGAAAACTCGCGTGCCGCACCCAGGAAGGAGGCGGCCGCTTCTTGCTCGCCCGTCAGAACCCGTGGCCGAACGCCCAGGACCTCTAGGACCGCTTCGGAAAAATCGGCGGCGTTCTCGGCGTCGCGAGTCGCAGATGTGGCCGCGAAGACGATCTTCTCGACAGCAAGTTCGTTCATGAGGTCGCGGTACTCGCGACAAGCCGCCACCGTGCGTTCGATGGCTTCGGGAGCGAGTCGGCCCGTGCGGTCTACGTCTTGCCCCAAACGCACAATCCGCATCTCGCGGCGAAGGTCGGTCTTGGTTTCACCATCGACGTCCGCGACCAAGAGGCGGATCGAGTTGGTGCCACAATCGATCGCACCCACCCGAATGCTCACGCCGGGACCTCGACCGGCGGGACCCAACCTTCAGCGCACGAGGAGTTCTTCCACCAGTCCCCCAGCAACTCGAGTGCACGATCTCCGAAAGGGTTTACGCCGGGTCCTTTCGCCAGCGAGTGACCCACCAAGACGTGCAGACACTTGACGCGTGTGGGCATTCCGCCTGCAGTGATTCCGTCGATCTCGGGCACATGGCCGAGAGCTTCACGCTCAGCCAAGTAGGAATCATGGGCCGCCTGATAGCGCTGTGCCAGCTCAGCGTCTTGCGTGAGCAGTTCGGACCATTCCGTCATCAGACCGGACGCTTCCAGCGTGCCGATGGCGCTGGTCAATCGTGGGCAGGTCAAATAGAACATCGTCGGGAACGGCGTTCCGTCAGGCAAGCGCGGTTCGGTCTTGACGCCACTTGGATGGCCAGACGGGCACCGCGAGGAAACCTCGATTGCGCCTCGGGGCACTCGTTCTAACTGTGCCGCGATCATCTCGATGTCGATTGGATCGATCATGAACCCTTCTTCTTTCCTAGAACTGCGTCGGGATCCAACGATTCCGTTTCTTCAGGAGGTGGCGGATTGTCTACCAGGTCAACGGACGTCCGTAGCCGGTCAACCCAGGTCACTTTGGGCAAAGCAGTGGGGGCGGCCAGACTCGGACCGTCGCCCTTCACTTCGCCGTCCAAACCGATCACGCGATAGCCGACTTCGCCGGGCATCACCCACCCGAATCGCTCGCGTGCTTGGTTGCGGATAAAGGCCGGATCGTTCCACCGCTGTTCGATGTCCTGCAGTTCAGCGATCTCGTCTTCGGCCGCTGCTTTGCGCACCTCGAGAGCTGCGATCTCTTGCTTCTGATTCCACCAAGCGTGAAACGAGCCCGTGTACGAGGCCACGAGCAGCACGAGCACAAGCGTGAGGATGCCGGCTCGAGCTGTAAACCGTGAGCCTGACGCCTTCGGAGGCGCCTTGGGCGTGGCCACCGACGTGGCGACCCCGCGCTGAGTCCCGGCTGACTTCGCTTTGGTTGAAGTCGTGGCCGAACCGCCACTCCGTTTCGTACCGGGGCGGCGAGAGTCAGTCCGGCCACGCTCAGCCATATATCAGAGGAACTTCGCGAAGGCCGCTGCTCCGGCGTAGCGGGCAGCCGATCCGAGTTGCTCTTCGATGCTCAACAACTGGTTGTACTTGGCGACGCGGTCGGAACGCGCTGGAGCACCGGTCTTGATCTGGCCACAATTGGTAGCCACAGCGAGGTCAGCGATGGTGACGTCTTCGGTTTCGCCCGAGCGGTGGCTCATCATCGAGGTGAAGCCGGCACGATGCGCGAGATCTACAGCGTCGAGGGTTTCAGAGAGCGAACCGATCTGATTAACCTTCACAAGAAGTGCGTTGCCGGCCTTGTCTGTGATGCCGCGGGTGAGGCGTTCCACGTTCGTGACGAAGAGATCGTCACCGACCAACTGAACTTTCTCGCCGAGACGAGCGGTGAGCGTCTGCCATCCGGCCCAGTCCTCTTCGTCCAAGGGGTCTTCGATCGACACGATGGGGTAAGCGGCAACCAATTCGGCGTAATAGTCAGTCATTTGCTCAGCTGAACGAACGACGCCTTCGAAGGTGTAACCCTCAGCGCTGTGGAACTCGCTCGAAGCAACATCCATGGCCAAAGCCACGTCGGTGCCGAGTTTGAGTCCGGCCTTCTCGATGGCGATCGCGATCAAGTCGAGGGCTTCACGGTTCGAACCGAGACTCGGAGCGAATCCGCCCTCGTCGCCGAGTCCCGTCGACAGGCCCTTTTCCTGCAAAACAGCCTTCAACGCGTGATACACCTCGGTGCCATGGCGGAGTGCTTCGTTGAATGAATCCGCGCCGATGGGAGCGATCATAAACTCTTGAACGTCAACGTTGGAATCTGCGTGCGCCCCGCCGTTGAGGATGTTCATCATCGGTACCGGAAGCACGTGAGCATTAGGGCCGCCGACGTAGCGGTAGAGCGGAAGACCCGCAGATTCGGCCGCAGCGTGAGCCACTGCCAGTGATGCGCCCAAGATCGCGTTGGCGCCAAAACGGGCCTTGTTGGGAGTGCCGTCCAGATCGATCATGGCTTCGTCGATCGCGCGCTGATCGTCTGCCTCGAAATCGATGAGCGCATCGGCGATGGGTCCGTTCACGGCTTCGACCGCTTCAAGCACACCCTTGCCGAGGTAGCGACTGCCACCATCGCGCAGCTCAACAGCCTCGAACTGGCCGGTTGAAGCGCCTGAGGGAACTGCAGCGCGCCCGAGGGAGCCATCGTCGAGCACAACCTCAACTTCGACGGTCGGGTTGCCCCGCGAATCAAGAATTTCTCGGGCATAAACGTTGTCAATGATGGCCACTGTGGCGTCCTTCGAAGAGTGGAAAACGAATGCCACAAGCCTAACTGGGGTGCGCTCTCAGACTGACTGGGGTACACGCGTGTCTGTGCTCAACCTTGGGTTTTGTCGTTTTGCGAGCGCAGTTCCTCACGGGCCGCCAATTCCAGATCGATCCCTGCCTCATGCGCTTCAGCCACGAGAGCGAACAATCTGCCCACCAGCGAGTCGCTCGACGGCAATGAGCCTGCGAGATCAAGGTGCTTCTGAGCGAGGAGCAGCGCGGGTAGCGGCGCCAGCTTCGCTGGTGCGTGGGGCCGCGCTTCGCGCTCTTGGGCCTTCACGCCCTGCCACAAGGCATCGATCTGGGCTGGGTCGTCGGTGCGAACATCGCCGAAAACGTGTGGTGTGCGTCGAATGAGTTTGTCGGCGATCGTGGTGGCGACCGCGTCGAAGTCCCAGCCTTCCCCATCAGATTCTGCGATTGCAGCGTGGAACACCACCTGCATCAACACATCGCCCAACTCGTCGCGCATGGCGTCGGCGTCTCCCGAGGCGAGCGCGTCGGCCGCTTCATAGGCCTCTTCGATGAGGTAGCGGCGCAGGGACTCGTGCGTCTGCTCTTTAGTCCATGCACATTCACGGCGCAGGCGAGCCATCACGTCCAACAACCGATGAATCGGCTCTTGAGATTCGCTCACGAGATCGGCCACGGGGATCTGCTCCCGGGCCTCACACTGCGGAACAGAGCGTGGCTGCGGCCCGGGTATCTGCTGTGGATCGATCGAGGTTCACCGTCATCGCGGACAGCGACCCGGAATCAGCGTTCTGTTCGCCCATGGCGTTGATCCCGAAGCGCGGATCGATATCGATGTCGGATTCGCCCAGCGCTTTGCCGATTTCGCCCATGCCGATATTGAGCAACTCATTCTCGTCAGCAACGTCGGGCGCAACCGACCGCCCCAAAGCGATAGCAATCGCACCGAACCGAAGGTTCTGCTCCATCAACGAATCGAAATCATCGCGGAACTCGGGATCGAGCGCCTCTCGGAAGGCCTCAGCGGGTGCGCCTAAGTCGTCAGACACCTTGACGGTGAGATTCTTCTCGGCTGCAAGTTGGTCTGCCACTTCGATAAAAATCAAACTGCTCAACGCTTCACGCCGAATCTGCGCGTTGTCGAAAACCGCCGATTCTTGCTGGCCTGCCAGCTGAACTAAACAGTACAAAGGAGCGATCGAATCGGCTTCCTGCATAGTGATTCGCTCACCGTTGACCACAGCTGCAGCCCCAGGATGAACGGACCCACACGCGGACAGCAGACCAGCAACGACAACTAGACCAAGAATTCTCGACTTCAACGCCATAGTGCTCAGCCTAACCGCGTCAAAAAGCACAGTGGCTCACCGCCACCGAAAAAGTTACGACTCGCTAGCATGAAAGGCATGCTCGCCCTGCCTTCAGTCACCGTCGCTGTCTTAACCTTCAAGCGCCCGACAGATATCCACGAGGCGCTCCCGCAGTTGCTGGACCAAGTTTCTCGGTACCCCGGCCACGGTCGCGTGCTCGTGATCGACAACGATGCAGCGGCTTCGGCTGCCGACATCGTGGGCAGTTTCACTGAAGAAAACCTCACGTACGTGGTTGAAGCAACTCCCGGTATCGCGGCGGCACGCAACCGCGCTCTGGCAGAAACCAGTACCGATCTGATCGTGTTCATCGACGACGACGAGCGGCCGGTCGCCGATTGGCTGGAACTCTTGGTGGCCGAGTATCGGAAGCATCCCGGTGCCTTGGGCGTTTTCGGGCTGGTCGAGTCATCGTTCGCAACTGAACCAGACCCTTGGCTGGTGGCCGGACGGTTCTTCGAGCGCCGCAAGCCCGCCACGGGCAGTGTTCGCGAGGTAGTCGCGACGAACAACCTACTGATCGATATGGCCCGGCTGCGCGAACTGGATCTGTCTTTCGATCAGGACTACGGCATCAGCGGCGGCTCGGACACGATGTTCAGCCGTCAGGCCCTGCAGCGCGGAGGGACCTTCTACTTTTGCGCCGAGGCACTGGTTCACGACGTGGTTCCCGCCGAGCGCGCCACTCGCGAATGGGTACTCAAGCGTTCGCACCGAGCCGGTAATAGTTGGAGCCGCACCCAAGTGGCCGTGATCGAATCACCCGTCAAACGGTTCGCAGCGCGAATCAAGCTTTCGGCCAGCGGTCTGGCCCGCATTGGGTTCGGCGTCGCGCGTGGAGCGTTTGGGCTGGTCACCCGAAACATGGCTCAGCGCGCGAACGGCGCTCGGAACATTTACCGCGGCGCAGGCCTCGTTTCTGGCGCCTGGGGTCACACTCACGTTGAATACGCCCGCAAGGACTAACGCCGGATCGAACGTAGGACTTCAGCCCACGATGGTGTCGATCGTTTCGGCCACCCAGGTCAGAATGTCGCGGTCTTTGAGCGGTTTTCCGCCGAACCCGGGCTCTTTGGGATGCGGAATCTGCAATACTTCGGCGGCCTGCTTGTAGACGCTCTTCGGATGGATTCGCGCCATGCGAACCTTGCCCGACTCGGGCAACACCACGGGCGAAAACTTGAGCGTCGAGCCGGCAGACGAAATCTCGCGCAGACCACTGGCTCGCACTTTGATTCGCAGGCGAGCAACATCGATTAGCACCTCGACCGATTCAGGCAACGGCCCGTACCGGTCTTTCAGTTCGGCCACGATCTGTTCAACGTCGTCGTTGGTGCGCACTTGGGCGAGGTGCTTGTACATTTCGAGGCGCAGGCGCTCGCTCGGGACGTAATCGTGCGGCAGGTGCGCTTCGATCGGCAGTTCGATGCGGATCTCCGGCTCGGGGCCTTCTTCGCCTCGGAACTCTGACACCGCTTCGCCCACCAGCCGGATATACAAGTCGAATCCGACGTCCGCGATGTGACCCGACTGTTCGCCTCCGAGCAGGTTTCCGGCTCCGCGAATCTCGAGGTCCTTCATCGCCACCGCCATGCCGCCACCCAACTCGGAGTGACTCGAGATCGTTTCAAGGCGCTCATGGGCAGTCTCGGAAAGCGGCTTCTCCGGCGGGTAGAGGAAGTAGGCGTACGCGCGTTCGTGGCTACGACCCACGCGGCCGCGCAGCTGGTGCAGTTGCGAGAGACCGAGCATGTCGGCCCGTTCGATAATCATGGTGTTCGCGTTCGAGACGTCCAGCCCAGATTCGACGATCGTGGTACACACCAGCACGTCGATCTCGCCTTCCCAAAACTTCACCATGATCTCTTCGAGACGCGCTTCACCCATCTGGCCGTGCGCCGCTGCGATGCGTGCTTCGGGAACGAGTTCCTGCAGCGAAGCGACCGCGCGGTCGATGGTCTGCACCCGGTTGTGAATGAAGAACACTTGGCCTTCGCGTAACAGTTCGCGGCGAATCGCGGCCCCGACTTGGCCCTTCTCGTATGGGCCAATAAAGCTCAACACGGGGTGGCGTTCTTCGGGCGGCGTGGTGATCGTGCTCATCTCGCGGATGCCTGTGATCGCCATTTCGAGTGTTCGCGGAATCGGGGTGGCCGACAGGCTCAACACGTCCACTGACGCACGCAAGTGTTTGAGCGCTTCTTTGTGTTCCACGCCGAAACGCTGTTCCTCATCGACAATCACGAGGCCCAGATCTTTGATCCGGATCCCCGGCTGAAGCAAGCGATGGGTGCCGATCACCAGATCGACTGAACCGTCTGCCAAGCCTTCGAGCGTGGCCTTCGATTCCTTCTCGGTCTGGAACCGCGACAGCGGTTTGATCGTCACGGGGAACTGACCGAATCGTTCGGCGAACGTCGCGAAATGCTGTTGCACCAAGAGCGTTGTTGGCACCAAAAGGATCACTTGTTTGCCGTCTTGAACGGCCTTGAAAGCAGCCCGAACCGCGATCTCTGTCTTGCCATAACCCACATCGCCACACACGAGGCGATCCATCGGAACCACGCGCTCCATATCGCGTTTCACTTCGTCGATCGTGGCGAGTTGATCGTTGGTTTCGATGTGCGCGAAAGAGTCTTCGAGTTCGGCCTGCCACGGCGTATCGGGTCCGAAAGCGTGACCTTTGCTCGATTGACGAGCGGCATAGAGC
>JAAZCT010000119.1 GCA_012513165.1 Actinomycetales bacterium | reverse complement strand
TTAGCGTTCTGTCCTAAATGTTCTCATATTCAGAGAGACCTTGGTGCTGCTCCTGCAAATCACCGCGACGCTGCATATGGCGGTGATCCCGGCTTGGATCGGGTCCGTCTAGAACTGACTTGGCGAACCTTGGTAGATGCGGCCCCGCTTGAACCTCGTTCTCGAGTGTTTGAAATCGGTTTCGGAGCCGGTGCGTTACTGGCTCGATTTGCGCACGCAGGGCACACTGTGGGCGGGTGCGACCCCGATCAGTTGAAAGTCGGTGTTGACCCGGCGATCCACCGTGATGGTCTGATCTTCGATTCGGGCATCGAAGAAGTTGTTGTGCCCGAGGAGCGGTTCGACTTGGTTTATGGGATCCATGTCATTGAGCACGTGCAAGACATCGTCAAGACAGTTCAAAGCGCCCTCAACCTGCTAAACCCCGGCGGCAGGTTGGTCTTGTTTACGCCAGGTGGGGACTCGCTGTCACTTAAAACTTTCTCCGATGCATGGTGGCTTCTCGAAGACCCAACCCATATTCGGTTCTTTTCGCGCCGTTCACTCCAGCGGCTTCTCTACGATCATGGCTATGCGAAAGTAGACATCAGCCGTGCGCTGACGGACAATCTTACGATGGAGGGCGCGAGTCTGCTGCGACTGTTGCATCGGCCCAGTTCTCCGGGTGGCGTGCTGACCAGCGCTCCACGACGCCTCTTCGCGACCGCCGTGGCGCCGTTTGCGTTACTGCTGAGACTTTTGGTACCGCGTTGGCGACCAACGCTTGTGGTGACTGCTTCCAGTCCGAGTAGAGTCAATCAGTGATGAAGCAAGGAATCGTGCGATCGATCCGTCTCTTTAAGTCATTTTTGGTGGAGCAGACCCAACCAGAAGTCTTCTATGGCGAGTTGGCACGGGACTCGGCCAATCTGATCGAACAGTACGGGAGTCTGATCGGCAAAACTCTTGTGGATGTGGGCGCAGGTCCACACCAGTTCGCTCGTGAGTTCGCCGGCAGGGGAGCCGTCTATGTTCCGGTCGACCTCGATTCGGAGGCACCATCCCTCAGTTACGGTGGCGCGGCCGCCGACGCCCAAAGCCTGCCGTTTGCAGACAACTCGATGGACGTGACCTTTTCCTCCAATCTCATCGAACACGTCCCGAATCCCAGTGCGGTGGCCAACGAGTTGGTCCGAGTGACGAAGCCCGACGGGCTCGTTTTCATCGCGTACACGAACTGGTTTTCTCCATGGGGCGGCCACGAAACGTCACCCTGGCATTGGTTTGGCGGACGATACGCGATTCGGCGGTATACCCGGAAACACGGGTTCTTGCCCAAGAACAGGGTCCACGAGAACCTGTTTCCCGTTTCTGTTTCTTGGGGAATTGATTGGGCGCACGCCCATCCCAGTTTCGACGTCGTAGAATGTCGTCCGCGCTACCTCCCGAAATGGGCCAAGTTTTTGGTGTTCGTACCAGGACTTCGCGAGGTTGTTACGTGGAACCTACTGCTCATTTTGCGTAAGCGCTGATTGTTCGCAGGTTGTCAAGATCTTAGCCAGCCATAGAGGCTAAACTTCATCCGACACTATTCTGATGTTCGCGGTCGCCTGGGCCGCGAAAAATGTTTGGGAATTTATACATGACTCGTTCGTTGGTTGCCGGCGGTGCCGGATTTGTAGGCTCGCACCTTGTAGAAGCCCTGGTGGCATCCGGGCGTCAAGTCGTGGTTGCAGACAACCTATGCACGGGCCGCCGCGAGAATCTAGCGCGTTTGGGAGCTCAGATTGAGTTCCTCGAGGTAGACATTTCTGACGAGGAGGCTTTTGGATCAGCAGCACGGGGCCAGTTCGACGAGATCTTCAATCTCGCATGTCCCGCATCGCCTATCGATTACCTCCGTCTGCCTATCCAAACCATGATGGTCGGCTCCATGGGCGTCAAGAACACCCTCGACTTGGCTTTGGCCAACAACGCGCGCTACCTTTTGGCGTCAACATCAGAGGTCTACGGCGACCCGCAAGTACACCCGCAACCCGAAACGTACGTCGGGCACGTGAATCCGATTGGTCCCCGTAGTGTCTATGACGAAGCTAAGCGCTTCGGCGAAGCCATGACAGCGTCCTACCACCGCGAGTTTGGCCTCGACGCGAAGATCATTCGTATCTTCAACACATTCGGCCCACGGATGCGAGTTGAAGATGGCAGAGCCATCCCGAACTTCATTCACCAAGCCTTAGAAGGCCTGCAAATTACCGTCGCCGGCGATGGGCTTCAAACCCGTTCAATTTGTTATGTCGATGACCTGGTTGAAGGCATCATTTCGATGATGAACTCTGATTCGCAAGGCCCAATCAACCTCGGTAATCCGGAAGAGATTTCGATGCTGGATCTAGCCCAGTGGATCCGGGATCTGACTGGATCGGAATCCGACATCGCGTTCATTCCTCGCCCCGTAGACGATCCTCAGGTCCGTAAGCCAGATATCTCTGAAGCAAAGCGGGTACTCGGTTGGGAACCGCGAACGTCAGCAGAAACTGGGCTGAAGCACACGATCGATGACTTCAAACTTCACGCATAGAGTTCCTCTCACGGCCGCGGGTCTGGCAGGATCACCCCTATGACTGTTGTTGGTGATTTCCTTGAGTTCAACGACGCGTGCCCGACCTCGTTCCACACGGTCGCGGCAGTTCGCGACACGCTAGTAAATGCCGGATTCAGAGTAGTTTCGGAGTCAGGTGAATGGCCTACTGGACCGGGAAAGTTTCTATCGGTACGAAGCGGTTCGATCATCGCGTGGATCGAACCGGAAGACGCACGACCAAGCGACGGCTTCAGGATTCTTGGCGCTCATACCGATAGTCCGCATTTGCGAGTAAAACAGCGACCCGACCTCGCAGGCCCGGGAACGAGTGTTCTTTCATTAGAGCCCTACGGGTCTCCGATTCTTTCTACATGGTTTGATCGAGACTTAGGTGTCGCAGGCCGCTTGGTTCTTGACGATTTGAGCGAGCGGTTGGTAACCATTCGTGAGCCCATCGTTCGCGTGCCGAGCCTCGCGATTCATCTTGATCGCGACAAGGCCCAACCGAATCCACAACAGCATCTCAATGGCATTTGGGCCGGCGGAACGAGTGCATTTCTCGAGTTTGTGGCCGAGCGGCAGTCGATTGATGCTACGAGCATTCTTGGATTCGAACTGGTGCTGTTCGAGGCGGCCCGAGCGACAACCTTGGGCGCCGATGGCTCAATCATCAGCGCGCCACGTCTCGATAATCTCGGCACGGTTTGGGCCGCGATGTCAGCGCTTGTGAACAGTTCAGGTGCTCGACGAAGCGTCATCGCGTTCTTTGATCACGAAGAGGTCGGGAGCCAGTCGGAGCGAGGAGCAGGATCGCCGCTTCTGACCTCAACGCTTGAACGTATTGTGCTGGCGGCTGGCGGCGACCGGGAAAGCCTGCATCGCGCCCTCGCCGATTCGCTGCTGGTTTCAGGCGACATGGCCCACGGCACACACCCCAATTTTCCGGAAAAGCACGAGCCATCTCACCACATCGAACTTGGTGGCGGTCCGGT
>JAAZCT010000118.1 GCA_012513165.1 Actinomycetales bacterium | reverse complement strand
TTGCCCACGTGCTCGCTAACAACGCAGCGATCCGCCAGACGGTCGACTTCGTCGACGGCCCGACGCCGATCCTTTCCGTAGTGACATAGGTTCGCGCAGGCCACTGCCCCGTTCGCGGAACTCTTTTACCGCATCCGTCGCACCAAACCCCTCTATACGAGTTATTCGCTGCACACCTTGAACGCTCCTGCAGATTTCTCGCACGCTCGCGCCAGTAACGAGTTGGGATACGCGCCGCGACCTTTCCCCGAGACGCTCGCCGACACGGTGACGTGGCTCCATTTGTAACTATTGGCTCGCGGGCTCGAAACAGTTAGTGTCTCGGGTATGACTCTCACGGGCCTCTCCAGCACACCTGCCGTGAGCCCTCGCAGCGAGCTGGTGATTTCGGCGAAGGGCGTTTCGAAACGATTCGATAACCATCAAGCCATCTCAGACGTGTCGCTCGATATCGAGCGGGGCCGCGTGTTCGGCCTGCTGGGACCAAACGGCGCTGGCAAGACCACCACGGTTCGGCTACTGAACCACGTACTCACCCCCGACTCAGGGGAAATCTGGCTGTTCGGCGAGCGGCTCACCGCCGCGACCGCCGACGAGGTGCGCTCTCGGATCGGCGTGCAGACCGATACGAACATTTACGAGAGCCTGACGGCCCGAGAAAACCTGCACTTTTGGGCCGAACTTTATGGCGTCCCAAAGCAGCGGCGTCGGGCGCGCGTTGACGAACTACTCGAAATCATGGAACTCACGGATCGGGCCTCATCGCTGGCGGGCACGTTCAGCAAGGGCATGCGGCAAAAGTTGGGCGTGGCTCGAGCGGTGGTGCACCGGCCCGAACTCTTGTTCCTGGACGAACCAACCACGGGCCTCGACCCGGAGGCGTCGCTCAAACTCATTGATTTCTTGCGCGGGATGATCGCCACAGACCACACCACGATGGTGATGTGTACGCACCAACTCGACGGCCTCGAGACCCTGTGTACGGATGTCGGGGTATTGATCGACGGCCGGATGGCGGCGAGCGGACCGATGGAGTCGCTCGTCAGCGAGCGGTGGCCGGGCCATTGGGTGACGCTCGAGTTGGCCAATTCGTCGTTGGCAAACCTCGAAAGCGCACACCGGGTTCTGGCAGACCAGTTCCCCGAGGCTAACGCGTCCATCACTGACGCGGCCGCCCTGCTGGTCTCGATGCCTCAGGCCGAGATGACCGAACGTCTCGTGGCGACTTTGGTCCACCACGAGTTCGCCATCCGGGCGTTAGTTCCGGTCCAGCGTTCCATTCGCGACGTGTATTTCGATGTCATCGGGTCCGCGCGAGGAGGCGCAGTATGAACGCACAACGCGTGTGGACGGTCGCGCACAAGGACCTGATCGAGGTGTTGCGCAACCGGCAAGCTTTGTTCCCGCTCATCGTGATTCCGCTGGGACTCGCGGTGGTGATTCCGGCTTCGTTGATGGACTTCATCACCAGCCCAGACACGTCCGACTTTGCGGGCGCGCTGATGGCTTTCATGACGCAGATGCCCGCCGGTGTGGCTCCAACGCATCTGAACCCCGACCAGTTGCTCGTATATTCGTTTGCCGTGTTTTTTATGGCGCCACTGTTCTTACTGATTCCGTCAATGTCCGCGACCGTGATCGGCAGTTCGAGTTTCGTGGGCGAGAAAGAACGTCGAACGATCGAAGGCTTGTTATATACGCCGATCACCAACCGCGAACTGGTCTTGGGCAAGATTCTTGCCTCTCTCATACCGTCGATCGTGGTCACCTGGACGGCGTTCGTTTGCTACGCGCTGCTGGTGAATCATTATGCGAATCCGGTGGTGGGCGAGGTGTTCTTCCCGACGGCCAGCTGGGTGGTGTTGATGCTGGTGATGGTTCCGTTGATTGCGTTCCTCACGGTGGCGCTGATCGTGGCAGTTTCCGGGCGCGCGACATCCTCGCAGGCCGCTCAAGGCACCTCGTTCATCGTGGTGATGCCGGTAATTCTGTTGACGGTGGGCCAGTCAGCCGGGCTGTTGCTGTTCGACACGAAGGTCACGTGGGTTGCTTCCGGGATCATGGTTTTCATCAACGTACTCGTGTTTTTGGCGGTGGCACGCATCTTCAACCGGGAACGGATCCTCACCAAACTGCGCTAGTTGTCCATGAGGCGCGAGCGGGTGAGGAACCGAACGCCTTCGGGCGCTTCGAGGGAGAACCCCGCTCCGCGCCCGGGCACCACGTCGATCGTCAGGTGGGTGTGTTTCCAATACTCGAACTGCGCCTTCGACATCCACACGGGCACGTCACGCTCTAAGCCGACGTCAAGGTCACCCAAATGGATGTCCGAGTCGCCTGTTCGGAACTCACCGTCGGGGTAACACATCGGAGCGCTGCCATCGCAGCATCCGCCGGACTGGTGAAACATCACCGGTCCGTGCATGCCGGTGAGGCGGCGGATCAGATCCGCCGCCTCCTCGGTCACAGCCACTCGTTCAACCGCGGGCTCGTTCATCAGAAGAATCCGAGCTTGTCCGGGCTGTAGGAGACCAACAGGTTCTTGGTCTGCTGGTAGTGGTCGAGCATCATCTTGTGGTTCTCGCGGCCGATGCCGGACTGCTTGTAGCCGCCGAACGCCGCGTGCGCGGGGTACTGGTGGTAGCAGTTCGTCCAGACTCGGCCCGCTTCGATCGTGCGTCCTGCGCGGAACGCTTGGGAGCCTTCGCGAGTCCACACGCCGGCGCCAAGGCCATACAGCGTGTCGTTGGCGATGTTCAACGCGTCAGCTTCATCGTCGAAGGAGGTCAACGAAACCACTGGCCCGAAGATTTCTTCTTGGAAGATG
>JAAZCT010000117.1 GCA_012513165.1 Actinomycetales bacterium | reverse complement strand
CGCCGCGCGACTCAACCTTGTAACGCTTGTGCGAACCCACAGTTCTCACGTGGGCTCCTCCAAGCCGTTCGATGATTCGATTCACTTCTCGAGCTCTCACAAGCCTATGTTTAGTTCCTAAACATTGCAATTGTCGAGCCGATTTCCACAGGGTCACACCCAGCGCTCGCCCCACAAACCGGTCGCATTCTTTGACCCGTGCAGAACCCCTTGCGAGTGATACCCCTAGGGGTATGCATTCAAACTAATACCCCTACCCGAGGAGTCACAATGACGAAGAAAGTACTCGTACTCGGATCGAGCTTTGCTGGCTTGACTGCCGCGTTCACACTCAAACACGACCTCCACGACGATGTCGACGTCACCGTCGTCTCGCCCCGCAACCTTTTCGTATTCAACCCAAGCCTCATCTGGCTGCCGTTCGGTAAACGCGACCGCGACGACATCACCTTCGACGTCGCACCCGTACTCGACGAGCACGGCATAGATTTCATCCACCAGGCCGCCACCAGCATCGACCCCGAAGCGCAAACCGTCTCGCTCGCTGACGGTAGCAACCAAAGCTACGACTACCTCGTCGTCGCCACCGGCTACTACAACGACCTCGACGTCGTCGACGGCTTCCGCGAAAACACCACCACCATCACCGCGCTGCCCGCAGCCGAAGAGTCCGAACAAGCGTGGCTCAAATACCTAGAAAACCCCGGGGATATCGTCATCGGCGCAACCCAGGGAGCCAGCTGCTTCGGCGCTGCCTACGAGTTCCTGTTCAACACCTCGTACCACCTAAAGAAGAACAAGCTGAAGGATCGCGTCAAGCTGACCTACGTCACTTCCGAACCGTTCCTCGGGCACTTCGGCATCGGCGGACTGCCCAACGGCGACAAACTCCTTGGCACCTTCCTCAAAAAAGAAGGCATTGATGTGCGGCTGAACGCCTCCGTCGATCACTTCGACGACGGCGCCGTCACGCTCAGCGACGGGGAACAACTCCCCTATTCGTACAGCATGTTCATCCCGCCATTCCTCGGCCAAGACTTCTTGAAAGACGTTCCCGGTCTGGCCGATCCAAAGGGATACATCCCCGTCCGCGACACCTACCAAACCAACGACCACGACAACATTTATGCGGTCGGAATCGCAGCCCAGGTAACCGCACCGTGGCAGACGCCCACACCAGTCGGCATTCCGAAGACGGGCTTCCCCACCGAACAAATGGCGCACGTCGCGGCGGTCAACATCGCCAGCCAGATCCGTGGTCAAGTGCCACATGAAACCAAAGAGTTCGCCGACATTCCTGCCGTGTGCGTCATGGACGCGGGCAACAACGGCGTGATCATCTTGGCCGACAAGATGCTGCCCCCGCGCAAACACGGCGTGCTCATCCCCGGACCCCAAGCGCACCTGATGAAACTGGGCTTCGAGAAGTACTTCCTCTGGAAGATGAAGGGCGGACACGTGGCACTGCCGTGACCGCGTGAAGACCGGAGGCGTTTTGAGCCTCACCAGCTAGGGCGCCTAACCGTGAGCCGATTTCACGCGTTAGGCGTCCTTTATTTCTTGGAGCCTTCGCCACGCGAGCACACCGATGACCGCAACCGTTCCTGCGACCGCCAGCGCCGATACACCCGTCCACCAGGCGTTGAATGCGTCTGGGATTGGCTTCCAATCATCAGGCCACATGAACATGATGTTGAATCCCAACAAGGCAAGGCTAGCCCCGGTAAATGACCACCTGCGTGGCTCAGAGTCTGCTTCATCGACGTCAAATTCCTCATCGTAGCGCTCTGCTAAATGGAAGAGGTAGAAACCCGGACCGATCGTGCCGACCGCGAGAACAACAATCAGCGCCAGCGCGGGGATGTCACGTGCCGTGACGCTCGGTTCACCGATCTGCGTGTCACCAAAGAGAATCAGCAAAGTAGCCATGATCGAACCGACCGCCAGAACGATTCCGACGCACGCGAGCATGCGTTTCAACGTGCGGACCTGCGAGGTTTTGTCTGACATTCTCCGCCCCCTAGCGTTCGTGAACCGCGAGCAGTCTAACTACCTTCGTTGCGTGCATGCGGAGGGATTCAGCCCAAAGGGTCCCGGATTTCATCGAAGTTTACCAGACGTTGGCGCACAGATGCGAAGCCCCGAAACCCGCGCTGGACTCCCCCGCGCATTCGGCGCGCGGAAAGTTTTCCATATTCTTTTTGTTCCGGTTGCACTCGAACAGCTGTTCGAATAGTGTGGAGG
>JAAZCT010000012.1 GCA_012513165.1 Actinomycetales bacterium | reverse complement strand
TTGCTGGTGCGCCCGTGACGGACTGGTCGCTCTACGACACCTGTTACACAGAACGCTATCTGGGAAATCCGAACACGGAGCCAGACGTGTATGAACGAAACTCGCTGATAGGACGGGCCAGTCAGTTGGAACGGCCACTGATGTTGATTCACGGCCTCGCGGACGACAACGTCGTGGCAGCGCACACGCTGCGGCTCTCGTCGGCGTTGTTAGCTGCGGGCAAACCTCACACGGTCTTGCCCCTGTCAGGCGTCACCCACATGACTCCTCAGGAGGACGTGGCAGCGAACCTCAAGCTTGTGCAGTTGGAGTTTCTGCTTCGCTCGCTGGGATGACCGGGCGCAGGTGACCACCGCGTTCGGCAACCGGGCGGTTGATCGGAACGACCTCGGCCAACGGCGCGAACTCTTCTTCCAGCACGAGCGAACGCAGCGTCTCGCCGAACTCGAGCACGGCGTCGTCCGCGACGCCCATGCGGCCAGCCATCAGGTGGAAGCCGTGCCACATATCGGGGAACTCACGCGAGACCACGCGGGGCGCGCCCGGCAGGCCTACGAGGCTTTCGAGGAACGCTTCGGCGTCCGACCGCAACGGGTCGTTGCCCGAGTAGTGGATCACGATCGCGGGCAGACCCTCGAGGTCGCCGAGCAGAGGCGAAATGCCTGGATCTGCCGGGTCGTGGCGGCCGATGTAAGGAAGTGCCCAACTCGTGATCATGGACGGCGTGAGCATCGGATCGTTGTTGGGGTCGCGGCGACGTTCGACGTCGACAGTCATGTCCAGCCAGGGAGAAATCAGGCCGATCGCTGCGGGAGAATCGAGTCCCTCTTCACGGATCCGCATCGCGAGTGCCAACGCGAGGCCCGCTCCGGAGGAGTCTCCGGCTAGAACCACGGAAGCGTAGTTGATGCCATGTTGGGGAAGTTCGCGGTAGACCTCAACTAGCGCATCGAGCGCACTCGGATACGGATTTTCAGGAGCCAGCGGATATTCGGGAATGATGACGTCCATGCCCGAGGCCTGCGCGAGGTTCGCCGCAAAGGCACGGTAAGCGCGAGCACTGCCGGCCACGGTTCCGCCGCCATGCAAGTAGAGGATCGTGGACGCGCCGCGTTGGTGGCTGGCAGCGTCAAGAGTGACGTACTGGACGCTCATACCGGCGAGTGTGTCGAAGTCGTAGACGTGACCTTCTGGTGCGCGCGAGAGCGAGACAACACGGTCAACGATCGATCGTTTCGTGCCGAGCGCGACGGAGGTGGAATCGAGCATCGGCCGGACGAGCCGTAGGCCCGATCGCACGAGTGGCTTTGGAACGCTCAAGACGTCTCCCAACTTCTGGCTTCGGAATCCTCCGATGTCAGTTGCTCTGGTTTCCCTGAAATGACTCTTCCAGACTACGAACGTGTTGCACCTTGTTGCAACTTGAATGATGGGGAAAAACGCAGTTACAGGCAAAGATGTGCCCGAATAACCAGCACGCACTCGCTCGGGTAGCCACTCGACCTAGTCCCTTAGGGCCATGTAACTAAAAGTTGCATATTTTTAGGCCTTAAACCGGCGTGGGGCTGTTGGCAAC
>JAAZCT010000116.1 GCA_012513165.1 Actinomycetales bacterium | reverse complement strand
CGCCGCGCGTTCGGCCAGTTCCTCTTGATCGAGACGCTTCGCTTCTTCGGGGGTTGGAGCCGTGCCGCCGAACGAGGCCGGCGCCCACCACTGGCCTTCAGGTGAGAGAGGATATTCGTTGATCGCATCGGCCAACAAGGCTTGGAGACGTTCCTTCAACACCGCCGTCTCGGCCACCGGATCTTCGCCCGTCACCTCGATGGGTTCGCCCACGTACAACGAAACGTGTCGGCCGCGCCCCCACATATCCGAAGGGTGATCCTTCGTCTTCAAGAACTGCGTCCCCCACACGATGATGGGGATCAAGGGAACGCCAGCTTCGGCAGCCACCCGCACAGCGCCAGTCTTAAGTTCTTTGATTTCCATCGAGCGGCTGATCGTCGCTTCGGGGAAAATGCCTACGATCTCGCCAGCTTTGGTGTATTCGATCGCGTCCAGCAGCGACTGTTCGCCGGCAGCGCGATCCACCGAAATATGATGGTACGAGCGCATGAGCGGCCCCGAAACCGGATGTTCGAACGCGTCTTTCTTGGCCATAAAGCGCACGAGTCGCTTCGAAGGCTGCGCCGCGAAACCGTCGAAAATGAAATCGACATAGCTGATGTGATTCGACGCGAGTACCGCTCCGCCCTCGCGCGGAATGTGTTCTCCGCCTTTGACTTTGATCTTCATTCCCAACAGCTTGAACAGTGTTTTTACCGTCAGGATGGTCGGTGGGTACGTGATATCGCGCATGGGTTTACGATATGCGATCTAGTCGACTGCCACACACTCGCACGGCCGCGAAGTTTCAGGCGTCGACGTTCTTGGTTTTTCGAACGCGCCAGACAACACCGATCACCAAGACGATGGTGAGGCCGACGACGATAGCCACGCCCGGCCCTCCGGCCAACACCGCGACCACTGCGCCTAGTCCGACGGTCAGCCACACTGTCGCCCAAATGGCCGCGCCCGGGATGAGCCCGAGCAGGTAGCGGCGCACCGGCATCAAGATGAGGCCCGCACTGAAGTTGACTACCGATTGAACACCGACGGTGAGGAAACTTGCCGTGATGGCGATTGGCCCCCACTTGTTGATGTGGACGATGGCGACATTCGTGCTTTCCCCGGAACGCTTGCGTCGGACGATTCCCGCTGCGACCGCACGGCCCAAACCGTAGGTGGCTCCGGCCCGAAGGAACACGATGCAGAACAGGGCGATCCAGCCCCATACGATCGGCCACTCTTTAATGCCTTCGAGAAGTTCGGTCATGCCTGAACCTTTGCTAGCGCGCGAGTCATCATGACTGCGTCACGGCCCGGACCGTAGTAGTTAGCGCGCTGATGAATCGGTGCGAAACCCGAAGTTTCATACAAACCCAACGCGGCAACATTGGTGCTCTCAACTTCGAGGAACATGGAGGTGACGCCCTGCGCAAGCGCGCGTTCGAGTGCGTGCGCCATTAGTCGCTGCGCGATACCTGAACGCCTAGACGCTGGTGCCACCGCGATTCGCAAGAGTTCCGCATCGTCACCTGCCAGCATCACGATCGCGAACCCTGTGAGCGACTCACCATTAGCCATAACGTCGATGACGTGTGACCCGGCCAATTCGCTTTGCCAGACGTGATCGGACCATGCGTCGGCACCAAAACAGGCTCGCTCCACCTCAAGCAGAGCAGCAAGATCAGCAAGATCGGCCGCGCGAATCATGGGACTACTACCGGAACTTGCGGGACGGCGTCAGGACGTCGCAAATACAACGGCTCGAGCGGAAGGACCTCGACGTCGCCCGAAACGACCAATTCCGCCAAATCCCTCGCCATGGGATCCAGGGGGCCTTCGATCCAATCGAGTTTGTCCGAGTGAATACTGCCACCTCGGCCAACTACGGGCAGCCCAAAAGCAGCAACCGCGTCTGGTCGGTCTACGGCTGGCGCGCTGGTTCGCCGCCCGGCCGCATCGAAACGAGACCAATACACTTCCTTGCGGCGCGCGTCGATCGCAGCGATGAACTCGCGTTCAAGGTTCAACTCGTTGCGTGCCGCGAAACCGAGTGCGTCGAGCGAGCAGACCCCGTGAGTTTTTAGGCCGAGCGTGTGCCCGAGAGTCAAGGCGGTCACGACCCCCACCCGCAGCCCCGTGTACGGACCCGGGCCCACGCCGACCGCAACATCCGTGAGGTCGCCAGGCGTGCGCCCGGCCTCAGCCAACACGCGCGCGATGGCCGGCGCCAACTGTTCGCCATGAGCCATCGAGCCTTCGCCGTGCGCTTCGGCTAACACCGTGGATCCGTCGTGTAACGCGACGGACACCGAAACAGTGGCAGTATCAAAAGCTAGGAGCAGCACAGGTTCATTCTAAGTGGCTGGGTTTCACCGCCAGCAGCCGGACATAGGTTAGCCTAAGTTCACAATAAGGACGACCGCAGCGGCACGCCGATCCAGCGCCGCCCGCGTGGCCGGATTGAGACTACGCGCATCTCTTCGGATTCGATACCGCATGCTGCCCCTTGCGGGTCAGATTCGCGTACTGATCGCACTTCGATGTTGATAGAAAGCCAGGAATCTGAGAGCTGCTCGGCCATCCCCTCGCCCCACTCAACCACCGTCACCGACGATTCGACTGTCGAGTCCAAGTCGATGTCGTCGAGTTCGCCAGCGCCACCCAAGCGGTATGCATCCACATGCACCAGATCCGGGCCCGAACCCAGATTCGGGTGCCGGCGAGACAACACAAACGTCGGCGAGGTAACGGGTCCGCGCACCCCAAGCGCCTCGCCCAGCCCTTGCGTGAAGGTGGTCTTGCCGGCTCCTAGATCGCCAGTCAGCACGAGCACATCGCCTGGCGCCACGAGGCTCGCAACCTTCGCAGCGAGTGACCGCATCGCGTCCGCGTCCGGCACTTCGCGTGCTAGCCACAAGGTTTTTGCCATCTCGATCGACGGGCCTTCTTGGCTCACGGCAATGTATTTAAGCCGGGTCCAAAAGCGATAGTTCTCGGGGAGTTCTTCGCGAATGTGCAGCCAGGTTCCGTCTTTGCCGCGATCTTCAGCGATGTCTTCTGCGACCCCCGCCAGCGCGGTCGCCACACCACGATCCCGGCCCACCGGGTCCACCGAGACCCTGCGCATACCTAAAAGGCCCGGCCGCGACTCGTCGAACAACATCGCTCCGACCACTCGTCCGCGTCGCAAAGCCATCAGCCCGCCGGCCGTCGTGAGCACCTCAGCAACCGACTCAGCTGTTTCTTGGGTGGCCGTCGAGGGCGGATCGAGCACGGGACGCGCGTTGAACGCGGCGTGGATGACCTCGACCATCTCGGACGCGCGTGCCGGATCCGCCTCGATGACATCGAGTTCAGAAGCCCTCATGAGAATGGCTCCAAAGCCTTCTCGATCGCCGAGCTCACTTGCTGGGGCGCTTCGAACATCACCATGTGCCCGGCCCCGCGGATCGTGATCAGTTCGGCGCTTGGGATGGCCGCTGCCAACCGCTTGCTGTGCGACGGCGGAGTCATCAGGGCTCGCGACCCGGACAGAATCGTGGTCTGCACTCGGTCCAAAGCATCAAGCTGTTTACCGACGTCTAGTTGCGCGATCAGCGGGTAAAAGTCCACCACCACGCTGGTCGGGGCGCGCATAATCATCTCGTTGGTCAGGTCGATGGCGGTGGGGCTTGCGTTCGGGCCGACTGCCCAGCGCTTGATGATCGAATAGCTATTGAACTCTCGACCCCAGTCCAAGACCGGCGAGATCGAGCGAATCAGCGGTCCGATCGAACGGAGCGCCGGGCTGGAATTTCCCAAGCCCCCGTAACTCGTCGAAATCAAAACAGTGCCGACAACCCGCTCGCCAAACAAGGTAGGAACTTTGCCTGCCAGACGCTGGATCGTCATGCCGCCCATGGAATGACCCACCAAAACCACCGGTCCGGAGGGAGCGAGTTCGTTAATGACCCGATGAAGATCGTCAGCGAGATCGTCGATCGTGCAGCGGTCAAGGAGCGCTTTGCCCGAGCGACCGTGCGAGCGCAGATCCATGAACACCATGCGGGCCTTGCCGCGCAACGCTAGGCGCTGGAAATGCCACGTGTCGATATCGCACATCCAGCCGTGGACGAACACCACAGTTGGGATCGGGCCGGGGTCTACTTCCACGTTGATCGCGACGCCGTCGTCGGCGATCACATCGGTGCCAAAGCCTCGAACTGTTCCGAACGGTTCGATGTCTTGACGTAGCGCCTTGCGGCGGTCTTGTGCGTTGTTTTTCAACAGCGTGGCCGCTACGCCGGTCGCCACGAATGCGCCAGCGGTTACCGCTAAGCGCTCAACAGTCTTTCTCATCGGCCGCCTTTCACGGTTCGGGTCCATCTGCCAGCCATCTGAGTGACGATCTCATAGCCGATCGTTCCGAGCGATTGCGCCCACTCTTCAGCGGTTGGTTCGCCCGAGAAACCGGGGCCGAAGAGAGTTGCCCAGTCCCCTGCCTGAGCCTCAAGATTACCCACATCGATCACGAACTGGTCCATGCAGACCGTGCCACGAATCGAAACTCGTTCGCCAGCAAATCCAACCTGAGCGAGGTTCGATGCGGCACGCGAGATGCCGTCGCCATACCCAACGGGGACCAGACCGAGTCTCGTCGCACGGTCGGCAGTCCAACGCCAGCCGTATGAAACCGAATCGCCGGCCTTAACGTCTTTGACGTGCGCGAGTCTGGCCCGCGCTGTCATCACTGGAATCAAGCCGTCGATCTTCACGAGCGGATCCGGGTTGATGCCGTAACTCGCGATCCCAACCCGCACCAGATCCCGGTGGACGCTGGGGCGAGTTGCCGTAGCAGCAGAGTTAGCGAGGTGAATCCATTCCGGCTGCAGGCCCATCTCAGCGGCCAAGGCGATGGCCTCGTCGAACGCGGTTTCTTGAATGTCGTTCGCCGGGTGAGTCGGATCGTCAGCCGCGGCTAGATGCGACCACATCCCCACAATGTCAAGTTTCCCGTGGGCTTGAGCCTGCGCAGCGCGCGTGAACAATTCTGCCCAATGGCTCTGCGCAGCACCGTTGCGGTTCAACCCCGTGTCCACTTTCAGATGCACGCGTGCTTTTGCGCCGGTAGCGAGGATCTCATCGAGTTGGGCCACGCTCGAGGCCGTCACGTCCACGTCTCGCGCAATCAGTTCAACGAAAGGCGCTCCCGGAGTGGCGAGCCAACACAAGAGCCGGCCCGAGTCGCCCAGGCCGCGCAACTCTAATGCCTCGGCCGGCGTGGCGACGCCGAGCCAAGGAGTTCCCACTTCGCGTGCCGTACGGGCACACGCCGCCATGCCGTGGCCGTACGCGTTGGCTTTGACCACGGCCATCTGTTGAGCGGTTGGCGCGAGATCGCGCATCACCTGCAGGTTGCTGCGGTAGGCGTCGAGGTCGATCACGAGTTCGGCTTGGTTCATGCCTCGGCTCCTTGCAAGAAGTCGGCGAGCGTCAGGGGCAACGCGCGTGCGACGCCGCTGGCAGTGATCGGACCGCCCGGGTTCACTCGTTCGGCAGCGACACCATGCAGCAGAGCCGCGAGTGAGCCCGCATCGAAAGCGTCGAGTCCGGCAGCTAACAACGAACCCGCGAAACCGGCCAGCACGTCACCTGCGCCCGCAGTCGCCAACCAGGCTGTGCCCGAAAGGTTGACTCGCAAGCGCCCGTCCGGGCTAGCAATAATCGTCCTGGGGCCTTTCAGCAACACCGTGGCGTTCCAGCGGCGGGCCGCAGCCTGAGCGTGCGTCACCGGATCAGCCTCGACCTCGGCTCGAGCGCAGTCCAGCATTCCTGCCAGTTCGCCAGCGTGCGGCGTGAGCAGTGCATCCAGTTCGAATCTCGCGGGAAGGTGCGACAACCCGGCCGCGTCGATGACCAGCGGGACGTGGGCAGCGAGCGCTTGATTGACGGGGCCGTCTTCGTCAGGACCACCAGACCCAACCACGAACGCCTGCACCTGGCCAGCCTCGGCGACCACTTCGGGGTTGCGGTCGATCACCCGGTCAGCGAGACCTCGCTCCCCTAGAAACCGGACCATCGAGGTGGGGCCCGAGAGCGCACCGGCCACGCACAAGTGCGCTGCGCCCGGGTACTGCATGGAACCGGCCAGAACTCCCAGTACGCCGCGCGTGTATTTGTGGTCCGTCGTTTCAGGGCGGAGCCGCTGCGCAAACAACGAGCCGTCGGCGAACTCGAGCGACTCGATCGCTGCTTGGCCTAGATAGTCAGCCAAGCCGATGTCTACGAGGTCAACGTCACCAGACCGCAGGCTCGCTGGCCCTGCCAGAAGTCCGAGTTTTCGGGTTCCGAACGTCACCGTATGTCTCGCCGCGAAAGCCGCCCCCGGCACGGTCCCGGTGTCAACTCCGATGCCGGATGGCACGTCAACCGAGATCACGTGTGCACGGGTTTCCTCGGCCCATGCCGCGAAGTTCGCGGCGCGGCCTTTCAGTCCAGGCGTGGAGCCGATCCCGAACAAGGCATCAACGACCCAACGCTGGTCGGCAGGTTCCTCGACAAGTTCGGCGCCGGCCCCAAGCGCGGCAGCAAGTCCCGCCGTATGTGCGCGCTCCGGATCGAGCAGGCATACCTGCACCGCGCGCGCCGGGCCACACAAGCGAGCCGCCGCGAACAGGCCGTCTCCCCCGTTGTTGCCCGGACCGATCAAGAACAGCACCGTCTCGTTGGCGGGCACGAGTTCACCGAGGCGATCCGCCAGCGCGTTCGCGGCACGCTGCATCAACCCATCCCAGCCGAACAGTTCGGCAGCGCCAACTTCCGCGCTCCGAATGTCCTCGACGAGATGTGCTCGCAGCATGGCTATTCGACCGTGACTGATTTCGCCAAGTTGCGTGGCTGGTCGACGTCATGGCCCAAACGCGTGGCCAGTTCGCAAGCGAAAATCTGCAACGGGACCGCAGAAACGAGCGGCTGCAGCAGGGTGGGAACCTTGGGCAACCGGATCACCCGGTCGGGGAACGGCAACACCGAATCGTCGCCTTCTTCGACCAGCACGATCGTGAACGCTCCACGCGCTCGCACTTCTTGAATGTTCGAGACGATCTTTTCCTGCAGTTGATCCCGAGCGCGCGGTGGCACTACCACGAACACGGGCGTGCCTTGGTCGATCACGGCGATCGGTCCGTGCTTCAATTCACCGGCAGCGAACCCTTCCGCGTGCAAGTACGCGAGCTCTTTCAGTTTGAGCGCGCCTTCGAGCGCGACGGGATATCCCACGTGGCGGCCCAAGAAGATAAATGCTTTGGAGTCGACCAACTCTTCAGCCAGATCCGCCATCTCTTGGGTGTTGTCAAGAATCTGCTGGACCCCTGCTGGGATGTCTTGCAGCTGCTCGAGGATCTGCCCGATCTCGTCGAGGTACTTCACGCCCTTGACCTGAGCCAGATACAAAGCCAGCAAATAGCACGCCACCACTTGGGACAAGAAGCCCTTCGTCGAGGCGACGGCGATCTCGGGCCCCGCGTGGGTGTAGATCACGGCGTCAGATTCGCGCGGGATCGTCGAACCGTTGGTGTTGCAAATCGACAACACTTGACTGCGCTGCTCTTTGGCGTAACGGATGGCCATGAGGGTATCCATCGTTTCGCCCGACTGGCTGATAGTGACGATCAAGGTGCTGCGGTCGAGGATCGGATCGCGGTAGCGGAACTCGGACGCCAGCTCCACTTCGCATGGAATGCGGGTCCAATGTTCGATCGCGTACTTGGCAACCATGCCTGCATAGAATGACGTGCCAGCAGCCACGATGATGATCTTGTCGACCTCACGCAGTTCACCGTCCGACAGGCGCATCTCGTCGAGTTGCAAACGGCCGCTCGCGTCCTGGCGTCCAAGGAGTGTTTCTGCGATGGCCGCGGGCTGCTCGTGAATTTCTTTCGTCATGAACCAGTCGTAGCCGCCCTTTTCAGCCGCGGACACGTCCCAGTCGACGGTGTATGTGGTCGATTCGGCTGGCAGGCCATCGAAACCGATCACCTCGATGCCGTCAGCGGTCACCGTCACCACTTGGTCTTGACCGAGTTCAACGGCGGTCTTGGTGTGATCGATGAAAGCAGCAACGTCTGAGCCGAGGAAGTTCTCGCCGTCGCCGAGACCTACAACCAAGGGCGAGTTGCGGCGCGCGCCCACCACCACATCCGGGTGATCTGCTGAGGCGACTACCAACGTGAATGCGCCTTCGAGGCGTTCGCATACGAGACGAGTTGCCTCGGTGAGGTTCGATGTTGTGGCGAGTTGCCGTTCCAGCAGGAACGCCACGGTTTCGGAGTCGGTCTCAGACAGGAACTCGTAGCCCTCGTTTTCAAGTTCTTCGCGGAGAATGAGGAAGTTTTCGATGATGCCGTTGTGAACCACGGCCACTTTGCCTTGCGGCGCGAGAGGCGGGTGGGCGTTCGCATCGTTCGGAGCCCCGTGAGTGGCCCAACGAGTATGGCCGATGCCCATGTGAGCGGCCGGCAGGGGCGAGTGCTCAATTTGCGCCTCTAAGTTAGCGAGTTTCCCGGCCTTTTTCGAAGACACCAGATCGCCCTTGCTGGGCACTAAGGCTATGCCAGCAGAGTCATACCCACGGTATTCGAGTCGGCGAAGGCCCCCGACAACAACTGTTTGCGCATCCTTGGCGCCGACGTATCCCACGATTCCACACATGTGCATAAGGATACCGAGTGACGCCACCGAACTTCGACTGGCAACAATAGTGTCCATGTCTCGCGAGCTCTCGCCCTATGTGGAGCTAGAACGTGCTGCCTGGGCTGAACTGGCTCACGGCGTGCACCAGCCTATGTCTGCGACCGAAATTGAGAATCTCGGCGGACTCGGCGAAGAACTGAACTTGGCCGAGGTTCAGCAGGTTTATTTGCCGCTAACGCAGCTCATTTTGTTGCGGATCCGCCTCGCAGAGACCTTGCCCCGCGCCACTGAACGATTTCTTGGCGAGCGCCAGCCCGTGCGGGTTCCGTTCATTATTGGGCTAGCCGGGTCGGTTGCCGTCGGGAAGTCTACGACTGCCCGGTTGTTGACCGAATTGTTGTCGAACCAAGAAGAAGTGCAACGGGTCGCGTTGGTCACCACGGACGGGTTCTTGCTTCCGAACGAGGAACTCGATCGCCGCGGGATCCTGCATCGGAAAGGCTTTCCGGAGTCCTATGACCGCAAAGCGCTGTTGCGTTTCGTGATGGCAGCCAAGAGCGGCGCCGAACGGCTAGAAGCCCCGGTCTACGACCACCTGACGTACAACGTGACCGAAGAACGACTCGTGATCGAACGCCCGGACATCATCATTATCGAGGGTCTGAACGTGCTCGCTCCGGCTCGCAGCCGAGGTGACGGCAGTCCGGGGTTGGCGATTAGTGACTTCTTCGACTTTTCCGTCTACGTCGATGCGTCAAGCCGTGACATCCGGGCTTGGTACATCAGCCGGTTCTTGAAACTGCGCGAGACCGCGTTCGCGAACCCCGCGTCATACTTCCACCGTTACAGCACGCTCACTGATGAAGAAGCCCACGCGCGAGCCGAAGAGCTCTGGGACACGATCAACTGGCCGAACCTGCGCGAGAACATCGCCACCACGCGCGGTCGCGCGGATGCTGTTTTGCGCAAGTCCGCAGATCATTCGGTCGAGTGGGTGCGGCTCCGCAAACTGTGACGAGTGCATCTTAGTAGGCACCAACATGTGCAATCGAAAATTTCGGATTTATCCGTGGATCCGGACCTTCACTTCGAAGTCTCCTAGGAGGATAATGTCACCCATTTCTAGGAAAGTTTTTTCACCAGCCGAGGCCTCGATTTCAGTATCACCTCGGCGAACGAGCACTCCGTTTGTCGAGTTCCAGTCTTCGACCCACAGTGCGTCGCCGTCAGTCCCCACAAGCGCGTGCGTCTTCGAAACAGTTTTCTCCGCGTCTTGAACGACCCAAGCAGTCGATCCTTCAACCAAACTCGCGTCTGGGTCACGCCCGACAAGCACCTGTTCAGCAACAACGTGTTCAATTCCGAACGCAGGCACGAGCACCCAGGTTGGCGCCTTGGACGCCTGTCGCGCCGCCATGCGGGTGGCCTCGTCAATCTCAGAATCCGCAGAAGAAGCCGCTTGAACAGCCGGTCCCGGTTGAACGGGTGTCGGTACAGGCGGCGTCTGCGCTGAGGACGGAGTCGATGTCGTCATCCCCGGCGGAGGCCCGACGACCCCTGGTTTAGTGGCGGGAATTTGGCCCGGCGGCGTTGGACTCGTGTTGGGAATCCCCAAGCCTTGAGTGCTTAAGGGTGGAGGAGTCAACGGAGGCGAAGTCGGTGAGATCCCTAACGGAGCTGCGTCCGAATGCAGAGGCCTGCTCTTGTTGCTCGAATCGAGGAGCGGAACTTTGGCTACCCCAGCGGCGGGGTCCGTCTGTGACTGCGGGGCAGGCCTGTTCAATTCAGATGCCGGAATAACGACTGAGTTCACTGCGCGATCGTGCCAACCTTGGCGCCGTGGGTCGTTGTTCGCGACAACCGCCAAAACGATCCAACCGATACCACAGGTCAGATTGCCGATCAGGCCCAAGACAATGTTGCGCAAAATGAAGCGCCAGACGCCCAAAGGTTGCCCGGTCATTGCATCGACAACACGAAGCCCGAGGATTTGCTTGCCCGGTGTATAACCTTTGACGCCGCCTACGTAAACGACATATACCCCATAAGCCAAGAGAGGTACGACGTACAAAAGTGACATGAGGAAAACCGCGGTGCTGTCAGAGCCTCGCATCCCGAGCATGAAACCCAAGAAAGCTAGCCCAAAACCCAGCGCGTAGACGAGACCAAATAGCAGTACGTCCAAAAAGTAGGCACCGATTCGCGAACCGATAGTTGCGTAAACCGGTGTCGATTGCGGACTATTTGCACTCATGACATCCTCTTTCTGTTCATCAGTTTCTTGCCCGTCACGTTCCAGATCTTGAGGAACGTGTTCTCGACTGCCCGTCCGGCTCGGCTCTGCCGAACGATGTGGGCGTACTTCCGACTGGTTGACGCCGCCGAACTGCG
>JAAZCT010000115.1 GCA_012513165.1 Actinomycetales bacterium | reverse complement strand
TCGCAGAAGGTCCTATCAACTACGGATCAAATCGCATCAACTTCGATTCGCCGATTTCGGGGTCTTCGGTGCGCGTCCGATTCGTCGGCATTTCAGGCGAACCTAGTACGTTGCCGCCAAAATTCACGAGCATCGATACGGGAATCTTGATGGATACGCCCGCTACGAGTTTTGATCCGTGTATCACCGTTGCGAGTCTCGATGGCCAAGCCATCAAGATGAAGCCGGTCTCAGAAAACCTTGCCAGGTCGAACGAGAGTGGCACGTCGTGGAAGTCGTGCGAGAATCTCTCGATCCCGGCTGGTGAACACCGAATCAGTCAAGCGAGCGATTTTATCATCGATAGACTCGAATTGAAAGACCGAAACAAGCCCGTACCCACGAAGCGAGCAGCACCGGTAGCAGAGGTGCTCAAGGACGGTGACACGCGAAAGCAGATCCGAGTTCAAGGTTCAACGGCAGGATTCGCGGTCGTTGCTGGTCAAGGCGTCAACAAGAATTGGCGTGCTCGTGTCAACGGGAAAGATATTGGACCGGCCCAGACACTGAACGGATACTCCAGCGGTTGGATCATCTCGGAGGGACAGACAGCGGTTGTTGATATGGAATACGTGCCACAGCGTTGGTCATATCTTGCACTTTTCGTCAGTATCGTCGCATTGCTCATTGCACTGGGACTAGCCGCACGCGAACTTTCTCGACGCGAGCTTTTCGCTATACCTACCACCGTTCCTACGAAGATTCGTACGCGTCCGGACTGGCTAACACGCGCCTATTTTGAAGGTGCGTTCGTTGTCACCGCGGCAATATTCGGAGGCGTCGCTGGCTTCGTGGGTGCCGTGTCCTTTATCGGAGTTCAAAGATGGCGCATGCAAGCAGCTACGCGGTGGATCTATCTCGGCTCTGCGACGGTCTTTTCGTCGATCTTCGTGTACTTGGGCGTAGTTTGGCGCAACGACCTCATCGGCGAGGTATCGGCCGATGCGATTGCGCTGAGCCTGTGGCCGCACTATGTTGCCGTAACCGGTTTCGTGTGGGTCCTCGCGGGCATTATTTGGAAATCGAAGAAGGGCTGATGAGTTCTAGTATGAGTATCAATGGCAGGGTGTCCGTGATTGTGCCAACTCGGAATAATGAGCGCACGATCGAGGCGTGTCTCCAATCCGTATTAGCGCAAGATTATCCAGATTTTGAACTGCTGGTCGTGGATAATTCCAGCAGCGATGGTACCGCTGAGATTGCTCAGAAGCTTGCACACAAGTTCTTCACTGCAGGACCCGAACGTAGTGCACAACGAAACCGAGGAATCCTAGAATCCGCAGGGGAGTGGATTCTGTGGCTTGATAGCGACATGATTCTGCCCCCCAATTCAGTGTCATTGGCGGTCCAGACGGCTAACGAACAAGGTGTCATCGGAGTTGCGCTACCGGAACGGACGATAGGTTCCGGTTTCTGGACAGCCTGCCGTGCGCTAGAACGCGAATGTTATTTGAACGCCCCTTGGTTACACAATCCTCGTTTATTGAACAGAGATTTCATGCTCAGCGACGGGGCGTTTGACGAAGCCATGTCAGGTCCTGAAGACACCGATCTCAGATTTTCGATGCGTGAGGCGGGCTTGCCGATCGCCTTGGCCGATATCGTTATTGATCATGACGAAGGTCATCTCACGCTTAAAGAGATCATGGAAAAACGCTATTACTACGGATTGAGTATCCCTGTGCTGCAACAGGAACACGATGCAGCCATCAGCACGCAGCGCTCTGAAGTTCTCAAGGCCTACACGCAAAACTGGAAACATCTCGCGCGTCGCCCGGTACACGCTGCAGGGATGGTTTTCATGCGAGTTCTTGAGGCGGCCGGTTACCTCATTGGAGCGCGTGCTGGCGCTAAGCGTCTATCACAGGTGGAGCAAGGGCAGTGAATTCGCGTTCGCTCCTGTGGGTTTCGCTACCTGACCAGCGCCCGCGTAGAGAACTGCACTACATGTCGCTGATGCCAAACACGCATGTCACCGCCCTCGCAAAAGACGAACCTCAGAGCGACGTCACGTGGATTCCTTCGACGTATCGCAGGCCCATCAAGAGATTTATCGAAGCAGGGGCTTTAGCTTGGGTTCGTGAACTTGCCGATCAAAACCAATCCGACTTCGACTGGATAGCTACGCTAGAACTGTGCTCGTTAGTGACAGGTCAATCAAGTTCATGGCGCCGCAAGGCCTCTGGCCGCAGGCCGTTACAAGCCGTAATCACGTGGGAAAATTTGGCAAACCAACCCATTTACAAAGTCCCTCCATACCGCCAAGCGCTGAACTCTGCGCGCGACGCCGATCTCTTACTCTGCATGGTCGATGCAGCCAAAGACCACCTGCTTGCCAATAGGTTTGATCCGGACAAAATTAGAGTAGTCAAACCCGGCGTAGACACCTCGGTGTTC
>JAAZCT010000114.1 GCA_012513165.1 Actinomycetales bacterium | reverse complement strand
GTGTAGTTGAGGTAGGTCTCGCCCTTTTTCTTGTCGTTGCCCATAGGACGTGACTGGCCGAGTGCTCGAACCTTGCCAGTCCCTGGTTCAACGAGGGCCAAGGCGCCAATCGCTTTATCTTTTGGAGCCACGTGTTGCTTCACGGCCTTATTCACAGCATCTTGCATCGACAGGTCGATATTCGATTTAACTGTCAGTCCGCCACGCTCAAGCAAAGCCTTGCGCTGCTCGACGGTTTCGCCAAGGTCTTCGTCTGCCAATAGATAGCGGCGAATGTAATCGCAACTGAACGACGCTTGTGAGTTCACGCATCCGTTCGGAAACTTCGTGAACTTCAAACCCAAGGGTTCAGCACTAAGCTTCTCGGCCTCGGCGCGATCAATTTTTCCGAGCTTCGCCATGACAGCCAACACGGTATTGCGTCGTTGCAATGCTCGTTCGGGATAGACACGTGGGTTGGTTCTGTCCGGATTCTGTACCAATCCTGCGAGTGTGGCAGCTTGTTTCACGGTCAGGTCGGCCGGTTTCACCGAGAAGAAGTGATACGCGGCGGCGTTGACGCCGTAAGCGCCATCACCGTAGTAAGCAATATTGAGATAGCGTTCGAGGATTTCCTCCTTCGACAACTTCTCTTCGAACTCAATCGCGATCTTGAGTTCTCGGATCTTTCGCTCGACCGACACTTCTTTGGCGGCGGCTTGTTGCTCCTTGGTGATCGCCTGTTGCAGCAGAGTCAATTTCACTAGTTGCTGGGTGAGCGTTGAACCGCCTTGGGGTCCGTCGTTGCTCGATGCATTGTTGAGTAGCGCACGCATCGTGCCTTTCAGGTCAAGCGCTCCGTGATCGAAGAACCGATAGTCCTCAATCGACACTAGAGCGTCTTGCATGCTGGGCGAAATATTTTTGAGCGGAATGTCTTGCCGATTCTCTTGATAGAAATAGGCAATTCGTTGCCCGTTCGATGCCAAAATTCGGGTGGTTTGCGGGTTTGGCGTGTCGGCAACTACGAGCGGAAGGTCCACGATGTCTTTCGACACGGATCGACCTGTCGTGATCATGAAGGCTGATGCGGGAATAAACATTGCGGCGATCAGTACGCCGGATAGCGCTGAGAGCCACACCATGGAAATGACCGAGGCCAGACGCGACGACTTCGGGGCCTCTGATTGAGAGGTCCTCTTAATTGATTCGCGCACACTACCCCAGTCCATAGCCACGAGAATACGGGATCAGGCAAAGTGACTCGGGGATCCGGCAAACTTAGACGTTGTCCACAATGTGAGATGCGTCTCTTTCGTTTGCTAAGTGACTCGCCAGTAGTGATTTTCCCCATATTTTCGGGGCATAGTTCGAAATTACTACGTAACTCAGCGTTACTACACGCATTCCGGAAAAAATCGGGACTTGCATTTGGGCCGAGAATCCGCTTATCTCTTAGTTAGCCGGAGGCAATTGTCCGCTTATCTGATCTCGGAGATTGGATGAACGCCAACGCGCTGAGCACACTCCGAGTCACTCGGGAAAGGTTAGACACATGTGGGATGAGAACTGGTCGCAGAACGCTGCTTGCCTTGGTCGCTCCGACGAACTCTTCGTCAAGGGCGCTGAGCAGAATCGGGCAAAACTCATGTGCAACTCCTGCCCCGTCCGCGCCGCATGTTTGGCCGAAGCCCTCGACAACAAGATCGAGTGGGGCGTCTGGGGTGGCATGACCGAACGCGAGCGCCGCGCACTCTTGCGTCGCAAGCCCGAAGTTCGCCAGTGGCGCGAACTTCTCGTGCAAACTGTCTGACTCTTCAGGTCGCCTTAGTGGGCGAGAGATTCGCCTATCTCACGCAGACCCTCAATATCGTGCACGTCTCCGGCCAATGCTGGAATCGCAGCGACAGGGACGTCACGATGAGCTGCCGAAAAGCGTTCACGTAACCGATTTTCTTTGTCCGCAACCGTGAGGCGCTCGGCGTGAACCTCCAACAATTCACCGACACCTCGCTCCAAAGTCGTCCCCGTAGACAGCCGCGCTGCAGCCGACTCGGCCTGAGGCACGGTGATTGGAATCAACCGGCTGTCGTGAACTCGATTGATCACGACCCCCGCCAAAGGCATATCGTCGGCCGCCAGTCGCTCCACGAAATAACTCGCTTCACGTAAGGCCGCAGGCTCAGCGGTCGCGATCACAAAGAACGCAGTCTGTTCGTCTTGCAGCACCGAGAACGTCTGCTTAGCTCGCTCACGGAATCCGCCGAATAGCGTGTCGAACGCGGCGACGAAGGTCTGCATGTCGGTCAGCACCTGCGATCCCAGAACCTTGTTCAACGTCGAGGTGACCAAACCAAAACCGGTCGTCAGCAAGCGAGCGGGGCCTTTCGTTGGCGCTAACAACAGCTTGATGAATCGTCCGTCCAACAACGCGGAAAGTCGTTCGGGAGCATCGAGAAAGTCCAAGGCCGAGCGCGACGGAGGCGTGTCGACCACGATCAGATCCCACGCCCCATGCGCATGGAGTTGACCCAACTTTTCCATCGCCATGTATTCCTGCGTTCCTGCGAACGAACTCGACAACGCAACGTAGAACGGATTGGACAAGATTTCCGCGGCCTTTTCTGGCGACGCGTGCGCTTCGATCACTTCATCGAACGTCGACTTCATGTCCAGCATCATGGCGTCCAAGGACCCGCCGGCGCTCGCATCAAAACCCCGGACCGCGCGCGGCGTGTTGTCCAGTTCCACCAACCCCAACGCCTGGGCCAGCCGACGAGCCGGGTCGATCGTGAGGACGCACACCGTTCGCCCCTGCTCGGCGGCTCGCAAAGCCAAGGCCGCGGCGGTTGTCGTCTTGCCGACACCGCCAGACCCGCAACACACGAGGATCGACGTGTCTCGATCGGCGAGAACACCGTCGATGTCAAGGCGCACGGGCTCCGGCGCGCTCGAAGGACGACGAGTCGTTTTGGCTTTGACGCGCTTGACGCCAGCATTCTGTTCAGACATCACGCGAGCTCCTTAAGAAAGGGGGCCAGTTCCCCCAGCGCTGCCACATCCACGCCGCCTGCGATCCGCGGCAGTGTCAGCAGCCGAGCACCGGACGACTCCAGCACGTTGTGTTGTTCGTTTTGAAGCTCCTGGCGTTCGATATGAGCCCGGCCTCCCTCGAGTAGTCCGGAAGCCGCACCCGCGGGCAGGCTCACGGAATCCAACACGGCGGAAACCGCAGCCTCGTCCAAATCGCCGGACTCCATCGCGGCCATCGTCTCCGCAGACAGCAACGGCGGACGAACCATATTGACGATCACCGAGCCAACCTTGATGCCGTCACCTTCGAGTTCTCGGATCCCATCGAGCGTTTCTTGGACGGGCATCTCTTCGAGAATCGTCACCAGATGCACGCTAGTTTGCGGTGCGCGCATCATCGTCATGATCGATTCAGACTGGGACTTGATCGGGCCCACTTTCGCTAAGCCAGCCACATCATCGTTCACGCCGAGGAAGCGACCGATTCGTCCCGTCGGTGGGGCGTCAACCACGACCGCGTCGTAAACGAAATCTGATCGAGCACCGCCGACACGTCGACGCGCAGCTTCGTAGACCTTGCCCGTCAACAACACATCCCGAACGCCCGGCGCAATCGTCGTGGCGAAGTCAATAATTCCGAACTTGTCTAGCAGCCGGCCAACACGGCCCAAGCGGTAATACATCTGCAAGTACTCCAGCAGCGCGGCTTCGGGATCAATCGCGAGCACGTACACCTCTCCGCCGTCCTCCGAACGCGCCATCAGTCGCTCCTCGTAGGGCAACGGTTCCGTCTCAAAAAGTTGGGCAAATCCTTGCCGACCCTCGACCTCACAGAGCAGGACTTTTGAGCCGGCTTTCGCCAAGGACATAGCCAAGGCGCCGGCCACGGAAGTCTTTCCCGTGCCGCCTTTGCCCGAAACGATATGGAGTGCCGTTGATGTTTTCACACTTTCAGCCTACCGATCCTTGGGGTAAAGCCCGGACTATCGCTAGAGTCGAGAGCATGACTACTTGGGAATACCTGACCGCGCCAGTACTCGTCCACGCCACGAAGCAAATCCTCGACAACTTCGGTGCTGAAGGATGGGAACTCGTTCAGATCGTGCCCGGAATGAATCCGGAGAATCTCGTGGCCTATTTCAAGCGTCCGGTGCAGTGACATGACCACAGTTCACGCACGGCTCGAAGAACTCGGATTGACACTGCCCGAGGTGGCAGCCCCGGTCGCCGCCTACGTGCCTGCCGTGCAAAGCGGCAAGCAGATTATCACCTCCGGCCAACTGCCGTTCGTGAATGGACAACTCGCGGCACTGTGCAAAGTGGGTACCGATGTCACTCCTGAAGAGGCTCAGGCTGCTGCCGGGGTGTGTGTACTTAACGCACTCGCTGCCGTCGCTTCCCTGGTGGATCTCGACGACGTCGTCAAGATCGTCCGCCTCGGAGTCTTCGTGGCCAGCTCACCAGAGTTCACTGGACAGCCCGCCGTGGCAAACGGAGCGAGCGAACTTGTGGGCCAGATTTTCGGCGAGGCCGGTGCGCATGCCCGGGCTGCCGTGGGTGTTGCCGTGCTGCCGCTGAATGCGTGCGTTGAGGTCGAACTGGTGGCGGAGGTTCGCTGAGGTGCGAATCCCTTTGCCCGAGGCGTTGCGTGCGCGCTTAGACGCTATCGACACCCCCGCTCCGGCTCGTGACGCTGCAACGATCGCAGTGGTCCGTGAC
>JAAZCT010000113.1 GCA_012513165.1 Actinomycetales bacterium | reverse complement strand
GCAGGCACCGGAGTGGAACATTGACGGCTCGACCATCCGGGTGAGTGGCCTGTGGGCCCACCGTTTGGACAGTTCTCAACCCGAAGTCAAGGGAGAACTCGAGATCACCTGCTGAACTGCGAGGTCGATGCGGTCGAGGATTTTATGACTGGGCTGGGCCCGATTGAGGGTTTTGCGGGACGGTCGTTGAGCTGTTCGGCAAACGCGTCGACGTAATCGGGTACTGGTAACGGAAACAGCACACTTCCAGACCAGTCATCCAAAACGGGAGTGTGGATTTAACGGTGTTTCCGGCCTGACGTGCCGAGCGGATTGTTTGGCGGGGAAGGTGCCGTGATGACCGTGACACTGAACGATGTGAATTTGAAGAATAAGAAAAATCTGGATGTCTCTGCCGAGCAGGCTACAGCTGTCGAGTTGGTGCGGATGGCCAGCGAGAACGGTCTGTCACTGACGGGCCCGGACGGGCTACTCAAGCAGTTCACCAAGAGCGTCCTTGGGGCCGCTCTCGAGGAGGAGATGACTGAGCATTTGGGGCATGAGAAGAATCGTGCTTCTGATGGTCGGGAGTCGGCCAATGTGCGGAACGGGACACGGCCCAAAACAGTTCTAACCGAGTCTTCTGAGCAGGTGACGATCGATGCTCCCAGGGATCGTGACGGGACGTTCACACCGCAGATTGTGAAGAAACGCCAACGGCGTCTGACCGGGGTCGATGAGATGGTGCTGTCGCTGTATTCCAAAGGTTTGACGACCGGTGAGATCAGCGCACACTTTGACGAGATCTATGGCGCGAGCGTGTCCAAAGAAACCGTCAGCCGGATTACCGACAAGGTGATCGAGGAGATGGTCGAGTGGGTCAACCGGCCGTTGGAGGGTGTTTATGCGGCGATCTTTATCGACGCGATTGTGGTAAAGATTCGTGACGGTCCGGTCGCGAACCGGCCGGTCTATGCGGCCATTGGTGTCACGTTGGCCGGGGAGAAAGACGTTCTGGGCTTGTGGGCTGGCACTGGTGGTGAGGGTGCGAAGTTCTGATGCGGCTGGCAGACGCGTGCCCAAGATCGTGGCGACAGTGGGAGCAACGTCAATCTGATCGGCATCAGGGTATGTGCCGGGTTTGATTGGCCCGCCGACGAGCAGCAATGGTTCGGTCACCACTTCCTTTTCCGTTCCACCGTGGCCGCCAGGTCCGATGTGTCCGTGGTCAGAGACCACCAGCAAGGTGTCGCGACTGAGATCGAGCGTGTCAACGATGCGAGAGATCTGATCATCTGCTGCCCGAGCCGCGATCGGCCAAGCCAGCCCGTCTGGACCGCCGTGGTTGTGGCCCGCGTCGTCGACGCCGTTGAGATCTACCAGCAGAAGATCGGTGAGGTCATCGTTGAGCCACCGCACCGCCTGCTCGACGACCTCATCATCGGCGGCAGTGTCTTCGCCGCGCGTGAAGTAACTTTCGACCCACGTCTGCGGGGGCAACATGGTGCGCCACCAGTCGTTGCCGCTGATGGCCGAACGCAATCTGGCATCACCGGCAGCGGCGAAGATGTGATCTTGCTGCCAGAGCAATGGGTCTGTTCCCTCGGGATTCATCGCCTCACCGCCGTTAAGTGACGACCAAGATCCGGTGCCGAGCACCGTCCAACCCGGGACGGAGTAAGACGGTGCGCGTGAGTGCAAGACTCGCGAGGCTCCCTGCTCACGCAGCCGGGCCAGAGTTGGCATCAAGCCAGGGTCGGTGGCGGTGTCTACTCGCAGGCCATCGACCAAAACGAAGCCCAATCGACGCTCGGATGGTTGAGGCGAGATCGGTTCGCCCAGCGGAATCGATACCTCGTTGAGCGGTGAGGTGTAGGCGTAGAGGCCATCCATAATCCGAGTCGCACCGAGATAGCAGCCGGTGGCAACTAGCAACAGCGCGATCGCGGCAACAAGCACGCGTTTGACTCCGTGTGTGGATGTGGTCAAGGGAGTTGTTTCATCCGGCATGGATCCATCATCAACGGTGTGAACCCGTGTTCGAGTCAGGCGCGAGCGGCTACGGCGTGCGATCGGGGCACTCGGGGCACTCGGGCGAACACGCTGCATCCACGAGCGTAACGTCAAACGATTTGTGTTCTAAGAGGGTGAGTCTACGATTGGGCACCGTTTCGGTGAGTGCTCCGACGATCCCCTCGAGCACAAGGTTTGTTCCCGGTTCGTTTGCCGGGCAGTCGCAGACAAACCTTGACCTCACGTTTGGAGATATCCCTACCTGTCGATAGTTCAGGTGCTGGGCAACCTGCTCGGTCGCCCACCCGGGGACGCGGTCCCTCTGGGCGCGAACAGTTCGAGCAACTCTGCCCGTCCGGCAAGATCAAGGCTCGCATAGGCGGCGCCCAAGTGATTGCTGACCGTGCGAACGGAGAGGAACAACGTATCGGCAATCTCCCGATCCGCCCGGCCATGTAACGCTTCACGTAGCACGTCTATACGTCGGTCGCTGAGCGCCAACTCCCGAACTGCCGATACTTGGGGCGTTCCTGCCGGCAGCCAAATTAACGCCGCAGTGGCCGCCCGTCGCGCCTGCACGTGATCGCGTTCGCGGAGCGCAAGCGCGAGTCCGGCGCTGACCACGCCAGCGTGCCACCGTGAACCGAGATTGAGCAGCGTGTTGATGTGCTGTCGCGTCGAATCGAAATTCTCAGAGGCCAATGCGATCGCGCTATCGGCCAAACACTCCATCAGCGGGGCACCGTGTATTAAGTCGCGGAGAGGTCGGAACTGCTCGGCCACGACCGATGCTGCGCCCCAAGCGACGGCGTCGTGCAACGCGAGGACCGACCATCCATAGTGCGACGTTTCGATGCCAGCCTGAACACCTTTGAGCATTGTGGCGATCCCATCATGGGGTCGGCCAGCAGCCACCTGTAACCAGGCTTGAGCTCGCGCCAGCCAGATCTGGTCCCACATGCCGGCGCCTCCTCCCCGCACGATCGACGCCTCGATATCGGCTTTGGCGCGCTCAGTATCACCGTTTGCGAGAGCGAGCAGCGCGGACGCGGCCCGCACAAACGGAGTAGCGTTGAACGCATCGAAGGCACTGAGCTGCTCGATAGCTCCATCGAGCAGTCGGCGAGCCCTGACGATGTCCCCAGTCATCCAAGCGGCTTGGGACGCGGCAAATTGAGTGAGGCCGTTCGGAGCTTTGTTCTGTTGGATGAACTGGTCGTCGGCCAGCGCCTCGTCGAGCCGCCCTTCCTCTACCAGCACGTTGATTCTCAGAGCTCGGACCAGATCAATCTCACTGGCTCGGTCGATCGCCGAACTGTCCATGAGCGCGAAGGCCGTATCG
>JAAZCT010000112.1 GCA_012513165.1 Actinomycetales bacterium | reverse complement strand
TCGTCCGGCTCATCCGCGGGCGAGCCTCCACTCAGCACCTGGGTCGCGTCGCTCGGAGATCGAACGCTGTCGGCGCTCGAGCCCGATGCGGACGGACCAAGCGAATTCGGGCCGCGAACGAGTCGGTGTCCATGCGAAAGGCTTTGCATATAGAGGGCGGTAGCGATCGAAGCGCTGAGACTTCCGACGGCCGCACCAACAATGGTGCCACTGACGCCGAACGCCGAAGCAATCCACGCCGAGGTCATCGCGGCCAGCGATCCAGCGATTAGCTGCAGCCAAGACAAACCGAGAAACGGTTCCTTCTTTTCTTCTTTCGCCATGACGTCGAGCCTAGTGACTCAACGCAACTCGTGAGGGGATTTGGGCCCCGAATCAGATGGCAGAGAGCGCCTGCTCGAGGTCAGCAATCAGATCGTCGACGTCTTCGATACCCACGGAGAGGCGCACCAAATCTTCGGGAACTTCGAGTTGTGATCCCGCGGTAGACGCGTGAGTCATGGCTCCGGGATGCTCGATCAGCGATTCGATTCCGCCCAAACTCTCAGCGAGCGTAAACACGGTCGTCTTCGCGCACAGGTCGAGAGCCGCTTGGCGACCGCCAACCATCCGAATCGACACCATTCCACCGAAACGACGCATCTGTTTCGCGGCTGTCACGTGTCCGGCGTGCCCCGGGAGTCCCGGATACAGAATCTGGCTGATTTCAGGACGCGTTTCGAGCCAGGCGACGATCTTTTCGGCGTTATCGCAGTGACGTTCCATTCGCACGGCCAGCGTCTTGATTCCGCGCAATGTGAGGAACACATCGAAGGGGCCAGGAACTGCACCCGCGCCGTTTTGCAAGAAGGCGAAACCGGCGTCCAACTCGGCATCATTGGTGATGAGCGCGCCACCAACCGTGTCCGAGTGACCGCCCAAGTATTTGGTCGTCGAATGCAACACGACGTCTGCGCCTTGGGTGAGCGGTTGCTGCAAATACGGGGAAGCGAAGGTGTTGTCGACCACGAACGTCAGCCCATGCTCGCGTGCGATCGCAGCAATGCCGGCGATGTCGCCCACGTTCAGCAGCGGGTTGGTGGGAGTTTCGATCCAGATGACTTTGGTGTTGTCTTGGATCGCTGCGCGAATCGCATCGAGGTCGTTGACTGCAGCAGGCGTATGAGTAATGCCCCACTTTGAAAAGACCTTGTCGATGAGGCGGAACGTTCCACCGTACGCGTCATCGGGAATCACAATATGGTCGCCAGGCTTGAGGAGGGTGCGCAGCGCAGTGTCTGTCGCGGCCATGCCGGACGCAAACGCCCGACCAAACTGGCCGGCCTCGATTGCGGCGAGGTTCGCTTCGAGCGCCCGTCGGGTGGGGTTCCCGGTGCGCGCGTACTCGAACCCGTCACGCATTCCGCCGACGCCGTCTTGGGCGAAGGTAGAACTTGCATAAATAGGCACATTCACTGCGCCTGTCAATGGTTCTGGTTCGTATCCCGCGTGAATCGCGCGGGTTGAGAAGCCGTGCTCGTTGCTCATTCGTGTACTCCCAAAAGATCGTGGCGGGTGAGAACACCCAGCGGCTTTCCGGCGTCGACCACCATGATGGCATCGCTTTCGCTCAAGGCTTTGAGCACGTCATCGAGAGTCTCGCCGATACCAATCAGCGGGAGGCGCTGTTCCATATGCTTGCTCACGGGATCGGCCAACTGCGCTCGACCCTCGAAGACTGCGCTGAGCAGGCCCCGTTCACTCACGCTGCCGGCTACTTCGCCAATTAACACGGGAGGCTCTGGCCCCACGACAGGCATTTGCGAGACGTTGTACTCGCGCAGAATATTAATCGCATCGCGCACGGTTTCCGAGGGGTGCGTGTGCACGAATTCAGGGGTATTTCCGGTCTTGCGACGCAAAATATCTCCCACGGACAGGGCGTGCTTCTTTCCGTCGAGCGGGGTACGCAGGAATCCGTAAGAACTCATCCAATCGTCGTTGAAGATCTTCGAAAGGTAACCGCGGCCGCCATCGGGCAAGAGCACCACGATGAGGTCGTCAGGGTCTGCTTTCGCGGCGATCTCGAGGGCTGCGACCACGGCCATGCCGCACGATCCGCCGACGAGAAGGCCTTCCTCGCGAGCGAGGCGACGAGTCATCTCAAACGAGTCGGCATCACTGACGGCGATAATCTCGTCGGGGATGCTGGGGTCATAGGCAGTAGGCCAGAAGTCTTCGCCGACGCCTTCCACGAGGTACGGGCGACCGCTGCCTCCCGAATAAACCGAGCCTTCAGGGTCCGCGCCGATCACTCGAAGGTTGGGGTTCTGTTCTTTGAGGTATCGGCCGGTTCCGGTGATAGTTCCGCCAGTGCCAACTCCCGCCACAAAGTGCGTGATCTTTCCTTCAGTGTCGCGCCAGATCTCAGGGCCTGTGGTTTCGTAGTGACTCGCCGGTCCAGCTTGGTTGGAGTACTGGTCTGGCTTCCAAGCGCCGGGCGTATCTCGCACGAGCCGGTCCGAGACCGAGTAGTAAGAATCGGGGTGCTCTGGCTCGACGGCCGTGGGGCACACCACCACGTCGGCGCCGTACGCCTTGAGCGTGTTTTGTTTGTCAACGCTGACTTTGTCGGGGACAACAAAGATGCAGTGATAGCCGCGTTGTTGAGCCACCAGTGCGAGGCCGATTCCGGTGTTTCCCGAGGTGGGTTCCACGATCGTGCCGCCCGGCTTCAGCGCGCCGGATGCTTCGGCATCGTCCACCATTTTTACGGCGATGCGGTCTTTGGAACTGCCACCTGGGTTGAGATATTCAACCTTCACCGCGACTGTGGCGCACCCTTCGGGGACAACGGAGTTCAGCCGAACGAGCGGCGTGTTTCCAATGAGATCAATGACATGATTCGCAATGGCCATAGTTCATTGTCGCACTTCGATCAGACCGGCCGCTCGCCGCGCGATTCCCGGCGCCTTACCGTCGGTTGGCGGTGAGGTAGGGGCGGGCTTCATGGATGGACAGCGTGGTGGTGGGTCCGGTAGTGGTGAGAGTTTCTGGCAGGCTGTGCCAGCTTCCGTCCGGCAGGCGGTACCGAATCCGGTAGGTGGGGTCGACTCGGATATTGACGCTGGCTGCGGGCTGTGTGTAGGTGTGGGTGATGTCTTTGTTTGGGTGGGGTCTACCTGGGTTGCGGGTGGCCTGCTTGGTGCCGTCGCCGTGGTGCCACGTGTAACTGGCGGGGGTCGCTTCGATACGGATGGTTTGACCGAGGAGCGTGACGTCGCGGGTATGGGCGGCGGCGTGGGTGTAGTAGATGGTGGGGATGTTGATGAGTGCGCTGGTGGCCGGTTGGGTTTTCGCGATCAGCGCTGGCACGCCGATCGTGCGCGTAGCGCGTCTGATCTCGGTTTCGATGGTGGTGCGGGCCGTTCGCCTAGTGGTGACGTCTTCGTCGGTGCCGCACGTGCGGAGCACTTCGAGTGCGTCGATATGGCCACAGAAATCGGTGTTCACGGGCGGTGGAGGTGGGGGAGTTCTCCTCACCACCCGCGTCCCGCTAGGGCGCTTTCGTGGCTTTCGCTTTTCAATAGTGTTCTCGATTCTCACGCCGGTTCGAGTCGTATCAACATTGACGTCCGATACTCGGTGGAGACTAGAAGACCACTGTGCACATCCAAAAGCCAAACTGAACATTATCGTAGAAATCATGCGGCCTCGAGATTTGTACTGAATGCGTGGGTGATCCATTTCTCGTCGGTGAAACTGACTTGAAACTCGATTTCGAGGTTTTCGAGAGGTTCGGTTCGAGGCGTGCTTTCTGAGGACGGATAGACAATCTCCACTTTGAGGAGTGTGTCGACAGTGACGAGGGTAAACCAAGTTTCACGCTCTGTTTTGACTGATCGGACGTGCCACGCACCGCCCTCGTATTTTCCTCCGCGTCCGAAGACACCGCGCATCGTGTCGAAGGTGACATTGCAATTGATACATTCCGGATCGCTCAGGGCCTCGATTGGCTCGAGAGCGCCCGAACTGCGAGCGTAGTTGAGGGTGTCGATGTAGTGGCGGACGAACGCTTCGGCGCCTGCATCGGTGTTCTCGCGGGCGAGGTCTGGCATCACAGGAGCAACTGTTGGGGAGTTTGCGGTGGCCGGGGATTCCGTTGCCGTATTCGGTTTTGGATCGGACCCGCACGCGCCGAGCGCCAACGCGCCTGCCAGCGCGACTGCGATAAGAGTTGATTTCAAGGATGCCCCCACAGTGAAGATATTTCCTTCACCGTAAAGCAAACTGCCCCTCGAAGAGGGGCAGTCCACAGGGT
>JAAZCT010000011.1 GCA_012513165.1 Actinomycetales bacterium | reverse complement strand
GTGCTGGTGGGTCTAGGTGGCGACGCGCTGGGCGTCGTGGTGCCGTGGAACGAGAAACAGTTCCAGTACACGCTCAAGGACCTCAACCGACCTGCTGCGGGACGTATCTCCATCAATGGCGAAACGATCGAGCTTAGTAACGCTTTTGCTGTGCTCGATCGGGGCCGAGGCGTGTGGCCCTACAAAATGACCTGGAACTGGGGCACCGGCAACGGGACCGTGCACGGAGTCAAACTAGGTCTGCAAATCGGCGGGAAGTGGACCGACGGCACCGGCTCGACCGAAAACGGCTTGTTTGTCGATGGTCGGCTTCATTACTGGCCCGATGAATTGACGTGGGAGTACGACCTCAGCGACGAGACCGCCAATTGGCGAGTGCACGGTCCGCAAGTGGACGCAACGCTCACCCCGTTCTATCGGCGCCGCGCAGTCACCGAATTGGGGCTGCTGGGCACTCGGATCCATCAGGGCTTCGGCACGTGGAGTGGCTGGGCCACCGATAACGACCAAAACCGTTATTCGCTCGACGGATTGGTCGGCTGGGCAGAAGAAGCCCGCAACCGTTGGTGAACCGACGAGCAAACCCCAGGCGCTTTGAGATCTGTCGGGTTTAGATGCGGCTGCGCAGCTCAGCGAGTTGTTCCGTTACTCGCGCAGGAGCAGTGCCGCCACGCGCGGCGCGTGAACCGATCGAACCCTTCACTGTCAGGACCTCACGAACCGTGCGACCATCTGATGTGGGTGTCAGGTGCTCGGAAATCTGAGCGAAATCTTCGTCGCTGAGATCCCACAGTTCGATGTCTCGGCGTTCACATGCTTGAACGCAAGCGCCCGAGATCTCGTGAGCGTCACGGAAGGGCACACCCTCTCGGACTAGCCATTCGGCGATATCGGTTGCGAGCGCGAAACCTTGAGGCGCCAACTCGGCCATGCGGGCCGTGTTGAACTGCATCGTCGCGACCATGCCGGTGAAGGCCGGCAGCAGCACTTCGAGCGTGTCGATCGAATCGAACACGGGCTCTTTGTCTTCTTGGAGATCGCGGTTGTACGCCAGTGGGAGTGCTTTGAGCGTGGCCAGAAGACCGCTCAAGTTTCCGATCAACCGGCCGGCCTTGCCGCGCGCCAACTCGGCGATGTCTGGGTTCTTTTTCTGCGGCATGATGCTTGAACCGGTGGAATAGCCGTCGTGCAACCGAACGAAATCGAATTCTTTGGTGTTCCAAAGAATGATCTCCTCGGCCAAGCGAGACATGTCGACGCCAATCTGCGCCGTGACGAACGCGAACTCAGCCACGAAGTCACGCGAGGCAGTGCCATCGATCGAGTTGGGAGTCGAGTTGGTGAAGCCTAGACCTGTAGCCACCGCCTGCGGGTCGAGGCCCAGCGAGGATCCAGCTAAAGCACCCGAACCGTACGGGGATTCGGCAGCAACTCGCGCATCCCAGTCGGCGAGGCGATCGAGGTCGCGCACCAGCGGCCACGCGTGGGCCAACAAGTGGTGAGACAAGAGCACCGGTTGCGCGTGCTGTAGATGGGTACGCCCCGGCATGGGGGCATCAAGATGGCGTTCAGCCTGCCCGGCAATTGCCTCGACGAGTTCGCGGACGAGGGCCGAAATCTGACGGCCGTGATCACGCAAATAGGCGCGGAACAAGGTGGCGACCTGATCGTTGCGTGAACGACCGGCCCGCAATCGACCGCCGAGTTCGAGACCCAAACGCTCGAGCAGGCCGCGCTCAAGAGCTGTGTGGACGTCTTCGTCGGACGGGTCTGGCGTGAACGCGCCCGAACGGACGTCAGCATCGAGCGCATCAATGCCTGCCAATAGTTCGGCGAGATCAGATTCGCTCAAGAGGCCCGCTTGGTGGAGCACTTTGGCGTGTGCACGAGAACCCGCCAGATCGTACGAAGCGAGCCGCCAGTCGAAGTGAGTCGAGCGGGAGAGCGCAGTGAGTTCGGGGGACGGGCCCGAGGCGAACCGGCCGCCCCAGAGTCGAGTGTCTTCAGATTCAGTCATCGCTAGGCACCTTACGTGCTCGTTGGGATAAATCGTTGGCGAGGGCTTCTCCCCCGGCCGGGTCACGGGCGATCATCAAGATGGTGTCGTCTCCGGCGATTGTGCCTAACACTTCGGCCAGATTTGCCTGATCAAGCGCGGAAGCCAGGAATTGTGCTGCCCCGGGAGGCGTGTGTAACACCACGAGATTTGCAGAAGCTTCAACAGAAACCAGCAACTCGCGCAATACGCGTGCCAACTTGATTTGGGCTTGGGCCGGCGTCGCACGGCTCTGCTGCGGAGTTCGGTCGAGGCCTTCGGCGGGCAGTGCATATACGAGCGAACCGTCGGCACTACGCACTCGAACCGCATCGAGATCGTCGAGATCGCGGGAAACCGTCGAGGCAGTGGCTGAGACTCCCCGAGACTCCAGTCGATCGACAAGATCAGTTTGAGAGTGGACCGTTTGGCTGCTCAACAACTCGACAATGAGTTGCTGACGAGCGGCCTTAGTTGCGGGGATTAATGGTTGAGTAGCCATGCCATGATCGCTTTCTGCGCGTGCAGCCGATTCTCTGCTTCATCCCACACCACACTTTGCGGGCCGTCAATAACCTCGGCCGCGATTTCGAGGCCGCGATAGGCCGGCAAGCAGTGCAGCACGATGGCATCAGGCTTCGCATGACTCAGCAGTTCGGCAGTGACTGAGTAGTCGCCGAATAGCGCGATTCGTTCTGCCTTTTCGTCTTCTTGGCCCATCGATACCCACGTGTCGGTGATGACCACGTCTGCTCGTGCGACTGCCTCGATCGGATCGTTCGTGAGCATGACGCTGCCGCCTGTTTCGCTGGCAATAGCCAGGGCATCAGCCACGACCGCGTCGGCCGGCTGATAGCCGTCGGGAGCGCCGATTCGGATGTGCATGCCTGCGGTGGCTGCACCCAAAACGTAAGACTGACCCATGTTGTTGGCGCCGTCTCCCACGTAGGCCACGGTCAAGCCAGCGAGATCACCTTTGTGCTCTTTGATCGTTAACCAGTCAGCCAAGATCTGGCAGGGGTGGAAGTCGTCAGAGAGCGAGTTGATGACCGGAACACCGGAATACTCGGCCATAGTCTCGAGATCGACTTGGTTGTAGGTCCGCCAGACCACCGCGCTCGTCATCCGGCCCAGCACCCGCGCCGTGTCGGCGATCGGTTCGCCGCGGCCGGCTTGAGTCGAACTCGATTCCATCACCAGCGGATTGCCGCCAAGATCAGCGACGCCGACGCAGAAAGAAACTCGCGTCCGGGTGGAAGACTTATCGAACATGATCGCCACAGTTTGTGGACCTGCGAGCGGCTTGAACCCGTATGGGTCGGCTTTCATGGCCGCCGCTAGTTCGAGGACTTCCACTTGTTCCGCGGGGCTTAAATCGTCGTCACGTAAAAAGTGCCTCATGTCGAAACCTCCGAAATGACTGTGATGATGGTGGCGATAGCCGACTTCGTCTCGGCGTCGCTCAGGATGAATGGTGGGGCTAACCCCAGTCGATCTGGTGTCGGCGCGTTGACGATGACGCCTGCATCAAGCAAAGCGGTTTGCACTTGCGGAGCGATTGGCTGACTCAAGACGATGCCCAAAAGCAAGCCGTGACCCACCACTTTCTCAACACCGGGGGCCGCCTCGAGTTCACGGATGAACTGCGCGGAAAGATCGTTGATTCGCTGTAGGAGGTTGCCGTTCTCGATCACGTCGATTACGGCATTCGCCGCCGCCGAAGCTAGGGGATTGCCACCAAACGTAGTGCCGTGATTCCCTGGCTTGAGCAACTCCCCTGCCGCACCAATACCGATGCACGCGCCGATGGGGAAGCCTCCGCCGAGACCTTTCGCCACGGTGATCAGATCCGGCTTGACGCCGGCCCGCAAATGATCGAACCATGCGCCGGTGCGGCCCATACCGGTTTGCACCTCATCGAACCAGAGCAGCGCTCCATGCTCGGTTGTGAGTTTGCGCGCAGTTTGTAGATATTCGTCGGAAACGACGCGGACGCCTGCTTCGCCTTGGATGGGTTCGATGAGCACTGCAGCAACCGAATCATCCACAGCGGCCTCGAGCGCTGCGTGATCGCCGAACGGAATCCAAGAGACATCGCCAGGCAGCGGCTCGAAGGGTGCGCGGTAGGCCTCTTTCGAGGTCAACGCCAAAGCGCCCATCGTCCGACCGTGAAAGCTGCCTTCTAGGACCACGATTTTGGTTCGACCGAGTTTGCGAGTCACCTTGAAAGCGGCTTCGTTCGCTTCGGCGCCAGAGTTGGTGAAAAAGACGTGACCGTCGCCGCTCGCGCGAGCCAAGCCGAGCAGCCGTTCGGCCAACACGATCTGTGGTTCAGTGGCGAAGAAGTTGCTGACGTGCCCCAGGGTCTGGAGTTGCTCAGTGATCGCCCCCACCAACTGCGGGTGTCCGTGCCCGAGTGAGTTGACGGCGATTCCCGCCAAAAGATCGAGGTAAGAGTTACCGTCGGCGTCCCACACGGTTGCGCCTTCACCGCGCACCAGAACCCGTTGCGGATCACCGAAGGTGTTCATCACCGAACTCCGGTAGCGAGTCAGAAGCTCAGCAGAACTGGGCCGTTCGGCCCGTGCGTGAATCGCGCCGGTCATGGCTTGTCCTTGATGGTGATGTCCCGTGCCGTCCGGATCTTGGTGACCGCACCGGGAACGACTTGAGTACCGACGCCTTCGTCGGTGAAGATCT
>JAAZCT010000111.1 GCA_012513165.1 Actinomycetales bacterium | reverse complement strand
GTGCCGAACCGCAGGCGCGCTGTTCATCAGCGACGAAGTGATGACCGGGTTCAGGGCTGCGCGTGCTGGCGCGTGGCAACTCGACGGTTTCGTCGAAGGCTGGACGCCCGATCTGATGACCTTCGGAAAAGTGGTCGGCGGAGGTCTGCCTGCGGCTGCTTTCGGGGGTCGCTCCGAGGTGATGAACCTGCTCGCGCCTTCGGGTCCGGTTTACCAGGCGGGAACCCTCTCAGGGAACCCGATCGCCACCACGGCTGGCCTCACCACCCTGCAACTGGCCACGGACGAGGTCTACTCAACGTTGGCCGGCGTCGCGAATGACGTGCGCACGCTGGTGAGCACGGCGCTGGCAGGCGCGGGCGTACCGCACACGATCAACTCGGTGGGCACGATGTTCAGTGTGTTCTGGGGCGTCACCGATCCGGTGCGCAACTATTCCGAGGCCCAAACCCAAGACACAGCGGCATTCGGCCGGTTTTTCCAGTCCATGTTGGCCGGTGGCGTGCACCTGCCGCCGAGCGCTTTCGAGGCTTGGTTTGTTTCGGTGGCTCACGACGATGAGGCACTCACTAGACTGGCCGAGGCGTTGCCAGCGGCTGCCCGCGCGGCAGCCAACCCGAGCTCTTCGGGACTGGCCTGACATGACCAACTATTTAGCGGAGGTACACGCGTGAGCACCCGAACCATCGTCCATTTGATGCGTCACGGCGAAGTCGAAAACCCCACAGGCGTGCTCTATGGGCGGCTACCTGGCTACGTGCTTTCCGACCTCGGCCACGAGATGGCCCGCACTGTCGCGGACAAGTTCACCAAGGGCCGCGACATCACCCACTTGGTTGCTTCTCCGCTCGAGCGCGCGCAACAGACCGCTCAGCCCTCGTCTGAGGTGTTGGGTCTGCCGATCGCGACGGACGCGCGCGTGATCGAGGCCGATAACAAGTTCGAAGGATTGACTGTCGGTGTCGGCGACGGCGCTTTGTCGCAGCCTCGCTACTGGCCTTGGCTGTGGAACCCCTTGCGCCCATCGTGGGGCGAGGCTTACACCGAGATCGCAGCGCGGATGCACCTCGCGATCGACGAGGCTCGTGAGGCTGCACGCGGCCACGAAGCGCTCATCGTTTCGCACCAGTTGCCGGTCTGGACAGCGCGCCGTTCCTTCGAGAAAGCGCGTTTCGCTCACGACCCTCGCAAGCGCGAATGCTCGCTGGCGAGTGTCACTTCGATCGAATTCGACGGCGACACCTTCGTGGGATTGAGCTATTCGGAACCAGCCGGTCACCTCATCCCAGAAGCACTGCGTGGAAAGTTCGTAGGCGGAGCATGAGCCTGCGTCGTCCCCGGATTCACCCGTTGGCCGTGCTGCTTGTGGCGCTCGGCCTTGTTTTGGGTTCCTGTGGCGGCGGTGTCGACGACACGAGCGGCGACGGGTATATCGGCGGGGTCAAGAAGATTACGCCGGTTGAGCCGCAGGATCGCGTTGCGATGCCGGAACTCACCGGCGTCGATCTTGACGGAAACGAGATCTCGACGGCTGACTTCGAAGGAAAAACACTCGTCATCAATCTGTGGGGTTCCTGGTGCCCGCCGTGTCGCGAAGAAGCGCCGGTGCTGCGTGAGGTCTCGGAGAACCTCGCAGATGACAACGTGCAATTCATCGGCATCCTGACAAAAGACAAACCAGCCGCGGCGAAAGCCTTCAACACGAAAGCCGGAATCACCTATCCGAGCATCGTGGACGAGGACGGCCGCTTGCAGCTCGCGTTCGCAAAATCCCTGCCGTCCCAAGCAATCCCCACCACTTGGGTGATCGACAAGAATGGCAAAGTAGCAGCGCGCATTATTGACGATCAACTCAGCGTCAACACCTTGACTGACATCATCACCTGGACGCGAAAGAGCACTCCGTGATCGCTCTGGATGCGGGACAGTGGTTTTTCGACGCCGTCACCTCGGGCAGTTTTCTGCTCGCGTTCGGGGTCGCGCTTGTAGCCGGACTCATCTCGTTCTTCTCACCCTGCGTGGTGCCATTGTTGCCCGGCTACCTCTCGTATGTGTCCGGCGTCAGCGTCGAGGACCTGGGCCGCACGGGGCGTAGCCGGATCGTGCTCGGTTCGGTGCTGTTCGTGTTGGGGTTTTCTGCCGTTTTCGTGGCCGGGGGAGCGCTGTTCGGTTCCTTCGGGCAACGACTCGCGCCGTATCAGCGGGAAATGTCGATCGTGGCGGGCCTCGTGCTGATTCTGATGGGCGCGGCTTTCCTTGGTGCGTTCAGATTCCTGCAACGAGACGTGCGCGTGCACTCCGTGAAAGGCACGGGCCTCGCGATGGCACCCGTGCTCGGCGTGGTGTTTGGTGTCGGTTGGACGCCCTGCATCGGCCCCACGCTCGCGGCGGTGTTGGTCTTGGCGAACAACGAAGGAACCATGGCTCGCGGCGCGCTGTTGACCGCCGCCTACTGCCTCGGTTTGGGCCTGCCGTTCATCCTCGCGGCTTTGTCGTTCAAACGTTTTATGACCGCGAGCGACTGGATCCGCAAACACCAGCGTGGCGTGGTCATCGCAGGGGGAACCATGTTGATTGTG
>JAAZCT010000110.1 GCA_012513165.1 Actinomycetales bacterium | reverse complement strand
GAGTCGGGTCATTTGCATTCGATGAGTCCTTGGCTGTCTTCAGTAGTGGCCGCATGATTTTCAAGAGCGGCTAAGAACACTGCGCGGCTTTGCGTGGCGATGTCTTGAATCCATCGCAAGCAACTGGGCTTTGTGGGGTATCGGACCTCGAGGAAGGTTCCCTCAGGCATGCAGTTAATCCACAGGTGAATCTGAGCACCCGAGGGAGTTGGTCCTAGCAGCGTCTTTGCGTGGTATTCCTTCCAGCGATCCGAACCTGGTGCGTGTTTATTTTCCATGTAAGACAGCACAAGTGACGGCTCGATCTGTGCGTTCAACAGGCGCGATACTTCCGGCATCCGAACGATTCCGGCGTTTTTATTCGTTTCCCACTCGCTAGAAAGCGCTTGGTAGGTTGCGTCGAGTGAAACGTCGTTTCCAAGGTGAAGTGCAATCGGAACGACTCCAGCGAACCAGCCAACAGACGAACCCCACGCAGCGCTGGGACGGTTGTGGGTAGACACCAGGAAACTGATCTCGTGTGAGGGCTCGAACGAGAGAGCCGCGGTGAGGACGCCTGCCATGAAGCCCAACCCGGAAGACGCGCCGCGCGCATGAAGCGCATTCTTGACCTCGACGGTTTCTTGCGCCGACAGCAACGGCAGCGACACGAACTCGTGCGGCCATTGCTCGCTCGGTTGCACGCCCGTTTGCGAGGGGAGCCCGGGCAAACGCTGGTCCTCATTGAGCGCGTTTCGCCACGCTGCGACCTCCGGGGAGTTCGATGTCAATTGGTTGAGTTGTGTGTGTTCGAGCAGCGCATAATCTGCGTGGCTCGGGGCTGGGGCTGCTGCTGCTTCTCCGGCGAGAACGTTCGCATGCGTCCGTGGGAACTCGTCGAGCGAGATATACAGCGAGTAGCCGTCGAACACCATGTGGTCGAACGCCGCGAACAGGGTCGCGCCACCCTCATGATGGATCGTGGCGAACCCCGCATAGGGCCAGTCGGTGCACCGCGCTTCGCGCGCAAGGTGCCGCGCGAGCCGACGATGATTCTCTTGCGAATCATGTACTCCGACGGTTACGGGCTCGAACCGAGCGAGTCCTGCCGGGATCAGACTGCGCGTGATCGAACCGAAGTCGTCAGTGTCGAACACGTTGCGCATGATCTCGTGACGGTCGAAATAGCGTCCGATCGTGCGCGCGACCGACTCGGCTGTGGCATCGGCCAAGAAACAGGAAAGCCCGATCCAAGGAGCTGGATTGAGGTCTGAGGGTTCTGCGTCCAGGTCTACGGCGGCGGGATCGTCGAAATGGACCAGTTGGTCGGCGGTCAGGGGCCGGTTGTCTAGCGGCGCGGAGAATGTGGCCCGTTGCGATTCTTTGCTCGGAAACCAGAGAATCAATTCGCCAGCGGGTACATCTTCCGAGTTTAAGAGTCGTGCTTGCACGGGTTCACCTCCAGAGGACGATCGCGCATTTGTGTGGTTCCGAGAATCAAGTATTTTGACGAATCTAACTTAATTTGTTGGTGAGGTGGATAGAGTTTGAGAAACTTGTTCGTGAAATCTACGCGTGAGTGTTCACTTAAGAG
>JAAZCT010000109.1 GCA_012513165.1 Actinomycetales bacterium | reverse complement strand
GTCTTGAACTTGGTCGCGCGCGATACGCCCCAGGACAAAATACTGTGATTGCGGATGCGACAGGTAAAGGCCGCTAACCGATGCTCCCGGCCACATGGCCATGTGTTCCGTTAGTTCAATACCGGCTCGGTTCTCGACGTCCAAAAGATCCCAAATCGTGCGCTTTTCGGTGTGGTCAGGGCAGGCTGGATAGCCCGGTGCTGGCCGAATGCCTTGATACCGCTCTTTAATCAGATCTGTATTCGTCAATTCGCCTTCGTCAGAGAAGCCCCAGTACTCGGTGCGAACGCGTTGATGCAGGCGCTCAGCGAATGCTTCAGCTAGTCGGTCAGCGATCGCTTCCAACAAGATGGCGCTGTAATCGTCGAGTTCTTCCTTGAACCGTTTGATGTGTTCGGTCGAACCTAAGCCAGCTGTCACGGCGAAAGCACCAACGTGATCACGCAGGCCGGTTTCCTTCGGTGCGAAAAAGTCTGCGAGCGATCGATGAGGCACCCCTGGCCGGTGTTCAGTCTGCTGGCGCAGATGATGCAAGCGAGTGAGTTCGGCGGTGTGTGATTCGTCGTTAAAGACGATCGTGTCGTCGCCATCACCGACTGCCGGGAAGATCCCAAACACGGCATTCGCCGTGAGCCAGCCCTCGTCGATCACCTTGTCGAGCATGCTTTGCGCGTCGTCATAAAGTTTCCGCGCTGTTTCGCCGAGTTGAGGACTGTTGAGAATGGCTGGGAAGGAACCCTTCATTTCCCACGCGTTAAAGAACGGCTGCCAGTCGATATACTCGCGCAACTCCGCGAGGGGGTAGTTAGTCAGCGTTCGAACAAATCCGTGGCCGTCGGCGTACATGGCGGGAACCGGAGGCTGATAGTCGGTCCAGTCAATCTTGGTGGCGTCCGCGCGAGTTTGGGCCAACGAGAGCATCACTCGTGCCGAACTACGCGAAGCGTGTAATTGACGCAGCGCCTCGTAGTCGGCCTTGATTTCACTGAGCAGTTGCGGACGCTTCTCGTCAGAAAGCAGCGCAGCCACGGTGGGAACAGAACGCGAGGCGTCCTTCACCCACACCACAGGGCCGTCGTATTTGCGATCGATCTTGACCGCCGTGTGCGCGCGCGATGTTGTGGCACCTCCAATCAACAAAGGAATATCGAACTCTTGGCGAGCCATCTCGCCGGCAAAGTTCTCCATTTCATCGAGAGAAGGTGTAATGAGGCCAGATAGCCCAATCGCGTCGGCATTGTGCTCGCGGGCAGCGTCGAGGATCTTTTGCGCCGGGACCATGACACCTAGATCGATGACGTCATAGTTGTTGCATTGCAGCACCACGCCCACGATGTTTTTGCCGATGTCATGGACGTCACCCTTGACGGTGGCCATCACGATCGTGCCGTTGTTCCGGGTGGCTTCGTTTGGGTCTTTTTCGGCCTCGATGAACGGGATCAAGTGAGCAACGGACTTCTTCATCACACGCGCAGACTTCACCACCTGCGGCAAAAACATCCGTCCGGAGCCGAACAAGTCACCGACCACGCCCATACCG
>JAAZCT010000108.1 GCA_012513165.1 Actinomycetales bacterium | reverse complement strand
TGTCGGGCCAGGGCACCTCGAAACTGGTTTCCTGCGCGGTGTCGGGGACGGCAAGGTTGAACTTTTGCTGGCGCACCCCACGGGTTATGCCGAGATTTGGTACGGCGAAATTGACGGACCTCGGTTGACACTCGCTACTGATCTGGTAGCTCGCAGCGTCACAGCACCCGAATACACCGCCGGTCAACGTATGTATGGGCTGGTTGACGGCACGCTCATGTACGCGATCGATAGTGCTGCTGGTGGCCATCCGATGCAGTCTCACTTGTGGGGGAAACTCAACCGTGTCTAGTCCACTGTTGGATCGCGATAAAGCAGTCGAGGCTGAGGGCATCGATGCCGGAGTCGCCGCCCACTACGGCTCGTTTGCCAAAGAGCAACGAGCGTTGTTGGCTGGCGAAGGATTCGTGGATCTCTCGCACCGCGACGTGTTTCGGGTGACCGGTCCGGACCGACTCGACTGGCTCCATTCGCTCACGACTCAATACCTGACGGGTCTAGCCCCAAACGTCTGGACGGACGTCTTGATCCTCACCCCTCAGGGACGCATCGAGCACGCCTTTTCCGGCGTTGATGATGGCGAAACTTTTTGGGCTCACACCGAACCGAAAGGGGGCGAAGCGCTCGTCGGCTGGCTAGACAAGATGCGATTCATGTCGCGGGTCGAGGTCGCACTTGAACCTCAACGTGCGGTCATCTCGCGTTGGAAAGATGGTGTCCTCACGTGGGAAATCGTTGAGGATCTATCGAAAGTCGACGGCGAGCCAGCCGGTTTGTTCGCCCACGAGGCTTTGCGGATCGAAACGCACCTGCCTCGGTTCGGTTTCGATACCGATGATCGCACGATTCCAAACGAGGTCGGGCTGCTGAACTCCGCGGTTCACCTCAACAAAGGTTGTTACCGGGGTCAAGAAACCGTGGCCAGAGTGCACAATATCGGTCGCCCGCCGCGGCGTCTCGTGATGCTGAATATCGACGGTTCTACTTCGTACCTGCCCGCGCATGGGGCTGAAGTTTCCTATGAAGGTAAGGTAGTGGGAGTTGGCGGCTCGGCCGCCCGGCATCATGAATTGGGGCCTATCGGGCTGGCATTGATCAAGCGCAACACTCCGACCGACGCAACCTTGTTGATTGACGGCGTCTCGGCAGCACAAGATGTGGTTGTGGATCCGGATGCTGGTTTGCACGTAAAAATGAACGTGGGACAAGCATGACAAACTTTGACGAACTCGGGCTGGACGACAACCTGGTAAACCGCGTGAAGGCGCTGGGATACGAGACTCCAAGCCCCATCCAAGAAAATGCGATCCCGGCACTGGTTTCAGGCCGTGACGTTGTGGGACTCGCGCAGACCGGCACGGGTAAGACCGCAGCCTTCGCGCTCCCCATGATCCAAAAAATCGACACGAGCCTCCAACAGACCCAAGCTCTCGTTTTGGCGCCGACGCGTGAACTCGCTTTGCAGGTTTGTGAAGCAATCACCTCGTACGCCGAAGGCACGCCGTTGCGGGTGCTGCCGGTTTACGGTGGCCAGAGTTATGGCGCGCAATTGTCCGGCCTTCGCCGCGGCGCACACATCGTGGTCGGTACTCCAGGTCGTTTGATTGACCACCTCGATCGCAAGTCTCTCGATTTGTCTCATCTCGACATGCTCGTTTTGGACGAAGCCGACGAGATGCTCAACATGGGTTTCGCCGAGGACGTCGAACGCATCCTCGCAGACACTCCAGAGTTCAAACAGGTGGCGTTGTTCTCGGCCACGATGCCGCCCGCCATTCGTCGCTTGGCGCGTAACTACTTGCACGAGCCACTCGACATCGCCACGAAGGAAGCAACTCGTTCCACCACCACGGTTCGCCAGCGGTGGATGGGCGTTTCGCATCACCACAAGCTGGATGCTTTAACTCGAATTCTTGAGGTTGAGCCCGCCGACGCGATGATCGTCTTCGTGCGCACCAAACAGTCCACCGAAGAACTGTCTGAGAAGCTACGCAGCCGCGGACTCAACGCTGCCCCGCTGAACGGCGACTTGGCTCAGGCGCAACGCGAACGTACGGTTACGGCGCTTAAGAAGGGCGCCATCGACATCGTGGTCGCCACTGACGTCGCGGCGCGTGGTTTGGACGTTGAACGCATCACGCACGTGATCAACTACGACATCCCGCATGACACGGAGGCTTACGTCCACCGCATCGGTCGCACCGGGCGTGCAGGGCGTTCAGGTGACGCGATCGTGTTCGTCACTCCACGCGAACGCCGCATGCTTGAAGCTATCGAGCGCGTTTCGGGCCGTCCGGTCGAGGAAATGCGTGTTCCGACCGCCGACGAAGTCAACGCGCAGCGCGTCGAGTCATTCGGACAAAAGATCACCCAATCGATGGGCGACACCCAGTTCGGCAAGTTCCGCTCGCTGGTTGAGCAATATGCGTCGGACAATGCGGTCGACATGCTCGACGTGGCAGCAGCACTTGCTGTGATGAGCCAAGACGACAAAGAGTTCTTCTTGAGCCGTGACCTCGCTGCGCCGGCGAAGCGTGAACCGCGTGCTGCCGGACCTAAGCGCGAACGGCGTGACTCCGAACCAACCGAAGGCATGTCGAGTTACCGTCTCGCAGTCGGTAAACGACACAAGGTGAAGCCGGCCATGGTTGTTGGCGCGCTCGCCAACGAGGGTGGCCTGCGACGGTCCGATTTCGGCAAGATCACGATCGGGCTCGAACACACGATTGTTGAGTTGCCTAACGAGCTACCTCCAGAGGTGTTCGACGCACTGGCGTCGACCCGCATCTCTGGTCGCTTGATTGCGATCAAACCTGATTCCGGCCCACCAAGCCGTGGTGCCAATGGCGGAGGCCGCAAGCCCTCTGGCGGGCATCGTGGCGGACCTCGTGGTGGAAAGACCGGCGGCAAGAGTGGCGGCCAAGGTGGCTACCAGGGGAACCGCAGCACGAGCGCCGGACCCAAAGGCGACGGAGCCAAGCGCAAACCGCGCCACACTAAAGGACCCAAGTAGGCAACTGCCACACTTCGCTGGCGGGTGAGTCAGTTTGACTAAGGCGCGCCCGATTTATTCCGCGACGCTTACGGTTCCGGCTGGGGCTCAGTTGTGGTTGCGTCTCGGGCCGTCATGGACGGGAGCAACACTGACTCGGTGGTTTCCTTCAGCACTTTCACGTTCGTGCGAGACAACGTGAGTTTCGCGGCGATTAAGTTGTGGTCCGTGAGAACGCGTCCTGCAACTCCCGGGTGTTGCTGGCGCCACAACGGAACTTCGAAGCCAGAGTTTACGAAAATGTGGTCCACATAATCGCCCGAGCGTTTGGGGGTGGTCTTGTTCCAGTTGAAGGAGTTCATGTCAGCCCCTTCGGTAGTTTTCGCAATCTGAACGGTGTCGGAGTAACCTGCGCGGCTCATGCGTCCCATCACCTGATCGCCACTCCGGTGGACGCCTGAGTTGTAGTCGCCGGCGAGCACTACTGGTTCATTTGCGGAGTTGATGCGCTTGATGGTGGACGTCAGCACGGAGGTCTGCTTTCCGCGGACCCCGTTCTTGCCCTTGTCCGGCGACAAGTGGACGCTGGCCACGATAAACGCCTGCTCAGTCTTCAGGTCCCGCAACCGGGCCCAAGCTACGGTCCGTCCGTGCCCGACCGAGAAGGTCCCACCGTCGAGTTGATCGAATAGTTCTTCGCGGTAGAAAATGTAGCGCGCCTTTGAGCCACCCGTCGCGCGGACAAAGCCACGTTCGCCACCGGAGAACGCAGCGTTCGTGGTGCGGCCGACCCGTTTGCCGCCGGCCTCTTGAAGTGTGAGGATGTCGAGGTTTGCGTTCTGCACAGCTTGTGCCTGAGCGCCGGATCGGCTGCCGTATCCCTTGCAGGATTCCGAGCAGACGTTCCAAGCACCGACTGCGAAACTCGAGGTTTCGGCGGGGGTCGTGAAGGAACGTGCTTCGCTGAACTCGCCCAAGACGCCGTCGCGGACTGCTCTGACTTGGACGGTTCCCGTGGTTCCGGGTTTGAGCGTAGCGATCGTGAATTCTGGCTTGTCACTTGAAATTCTGTGGATTGCGAATGGTTCACTGTCTTTGCCCGCTGTGAAGCTGATGTCGTAATGACTAGCGTGCTCGACTTTGTCCCATGCGAGCGCTAGTCCGTTACTGGCCAGCTCGTTGATCTTCGGCTTCGATGCGGTGGCGGGTGGCAATGTGATGGTGCCGCCAAGGACCTTCGTCGATTCGGTTTCGCTGAGATTGTCAATTCGGTACCTCAAGGTGCCCGATCGGCTGGTTTTCGAGCTCAGTTCGCTGAGCGACGCGATCGGATCTGAGGTTGTCGTGTCTAGTAGCGGGTTCTTTAGATCGGTACCAATACGTACGCGGTACTTGGTGGCTTCGCCATACCAAGCCAAGGTTAGCTTCGAATCCTCGACGTTTACCGAGGTGAGACGGTAGTTCGCGGCGGTCTCGGCCGCGGCGAAAGCATCAACTTCGTGCGCGCTGGTCCACGTGAGAATGCCTGTGGCCCCGAGGATAGACAAACCCGCCACAACCGTGGTGAGGCGTCGATTTATCAGGGGCACCCCAACAGTCTAGACCGCAGGCAGTGTCACCGAGGCAAGAACTGGGTTATGGTCCGAACCCAGAGGAGTGGCGAATCGTTTACCTGTGCTGAAAACCGAAGATCCGTCGGTGAAACGAGTAACAAGCGCCCAGGAATTCACGACGGCCCCAGGGCCCACCAGAATCGCATCGATATGGTGACCTGACGTCTTAGGCGTAACCTCGCCGTAGTTGGAACTGTTGAGTTGAGCGTTGACCTTGCGGTTTGCTGCCGCAAGCGTCACGGAGTCTCTGATTCCGTACCGAGCGAAAAAATTGCGGGGAGCGTCGTAGCCGCCCTTGTACTTCGATTGGTTGGCGTTGTCGGCGTTTGAGTTCCAGTCGCCAGCCCAGAGAACAGGCACGCCGTAAACGTTTTCTTTCGCGACCGCTGTGTACATGCGAGACATTTCTAGTTCGCGTTGTTTGTCTTTTGCGGCACCCTTGCCAGATGTCAGGTGAGCATTCACGACGTAAAAGGTAGATCCGGTTGCGCTGACGCGAAGTTTCTCCCACGTGGCGAACTTGCTGGTCGCCGAGTCGAGCGTGATCCAACCGCCGCCAGCCGACGTGAACTTGTCGGATCGGAACGACAACGACTTAGCGCTCTTATAGGTTCCCAGTGAATACCCGGAGAAGGCCGAATGGAACGCGGTTTGGGTGCTGTGTGATTCCTGCGTTGCGATGATATCGGGGTCGACTGAACTGACTAGATCTGCGGCGGGAGCCTTCCGCTGCTCCCATACAGGGACATTTGCGTTGAACGCGGCGTTAGTTCCCCGGCACTTGTTTTGTCCGCACAAGTTATAAGTCACGATGCTGACATTGATCGCAGGTTGCTGCAGTTTGACCGTGGTTACGGGGCCCCACGCGCCTGCGGTGCCGTTGGTGATTGCCCTGATGCGGGTGTAGTAGACACTGCCGCCGTTGAGCCCACGCAACTCGATCGAAGTTGTGGATGTCGGTACTGTGCTCACGCGGCTGCTGAAATCAGGGATCGGTGAGATTTGAACGTCGTAATCGGATGCGCCGATGACCGGGGCCCATCCAAAGCGCAAGAAGCCTCCGTAGCCCGCCGTATAGGTTGGCGCGCTTGGCTGCGCTACTGGTGTGGTTGGTGGGGTCGATGGCGGCACGGGTTTCGGCGTGTCTGGGACCGGCGCGGTCGCAGCAGACTTGGTGCTGATGCCTCGAACCGTGCTCCAAGGGCCGTGTGAGTTGCCGTTGCGACCTTGAACGCGGACGTAGTATTTCGTATTGGCTTTGAGCCCAGTAAACACTCGACTACGCGTCGAAACGGTCGCAGTGGTCACACCCTTCTTAAACTTCGAGTCTGTGCTGATCTGCGTGGCGTAGGTGCCTGCATTGAAGGTCGCAGGCCAGGCCGTGGTGAAAGACGTGGTGGCAACATTCGAGTCGATGACGTTTCCTACGGCAGGAACTCTCAGATCGAAGCCCTTCTTACCGGAGACTCGTTTGCCCTTCTTGTTGAATGCTTCGACGCGGGCGAACCAGTCGGTGCCGCCGGTAGGCTTCAAGTTGAAAAAAGCAACGCTTTGGTTCTTCGTAACGGCGCTGGTGTGACCGCACTTCTTTGCTCCGCTGCTAGGCAAAAGGCATACCCGGTAACTTGTGGCTCCTTTTGACTTCGTCCAGCGGACCGAGACGGAGGAGACGCCAGGGGAAACGGCTGAGATCCGGAACTTGCCGGGCTTCTTTGCGCTTGCATGCGCGGGGGTCGACGAAAACGTCAGACCTACCACGAGCGCGAAAGCAGCAATCGCGGAAAGCGAGAATCGAGTCAATCTCGAAAGCATGAGTTACACCTTCTGGTCGGGGAAGGAGTGCTTTTAGCACCCCACCAGTCCAATCGAGGGTATTGGATTTCTGCGTGTCGTGCCAATGGCTCGTGTGGACTACATCACTCCAGCTTGCATTTGCTAACTTTTGTTAGCACAATGGGAGCATGGGCAAATTGAGCGTACAAGACGCAGTCGGGGGACTCGGCGAGTACTTGCGCGAACAACGCACCCAAGCACACATGTCGATTCGGCAGTTGGCTGAACTGGCGGATGTTTCCAATCCGTACCTCAGCCAGATCGAGCGCGGTTTGCGCAGGCCCTCCGCTGAGGTGCTGCAGCAAATTGCTAAGGCATTACGGATCTCTGCGGAATCGCTTTATGTGCGAGCGGGAATTTTGGATGCTGAGCATTCGGGCCCGCGAATGGTTGAGGATGCCATCGACCTCGACCTCGTTCTTACACAGCGCCAAAAGAATGCGCTGCGTGACATTTACCGGTCTTTTATTGCTAACCAGGAGGAAGAATGAGCATCACCGGAAGCATCAATGCACAACTGAAGGCTTTGCTTGACGACATCAAGGCGTTGCCTGCCACAGTTAAGGGACTCGAAGTCTCGGACTTGCAGAAGAAGGCAGAAGAACTGACCCAAAGCGCATTTGGTCAAGCTGCTGCCGCTTACACCGAAGCTGCCAAGCTCAGCGAAGAGTTGGTCACGAAGGCCAAAGAATTCAAGGTTGACGACCTCAAGACGTCGATTGATGATTTCAACAAGAGCGCTGAAGCTTTTGTAGGCTCACTCCGAGGAAAGGTTGACGACCTCACTCTTGATGACGTGAAGGGTGCTGTCGAAGACTTCCGCGATAAGGCTGAAGACCTCGTTGACGATCTCGAAGACGCTGCTGAAGACCTCGTAGAGGATTTGGCTGACAAGGCAAAGCAGATCCGCGACAAGGCCGCCGGTGTGGTTGGCGATGTCGTAGAGAACGTTGAAGGCGCCGCGGCAACCCTCGCTGCTTCAGCTGGAATCCGTAAGCCTGCTGCGAAGAAGGCTCCTGCAAAGTCGGCTGCGAAGCCTGCTGCGAAGAAGGCTCC
>JAAZCT010000107.1 GCA_012513165.1 Actinomycetales bacterium | reverse complement strand
GACCGGAACCGACAGCGGCCAACTCAAGAGGTTCATGAGTAAATCTCGGCGCGTTTCGGGTCGGCGGGATACACGCCGAGTATACGCAGTTCATCGGTGAAGAAACTCAGTTCTTCAAGTGCGCGTGCCAGGCCGATGTCGTCGGGGTGGCCGTCCACTTCTGCGAGGAACTGGGTGGCGGTGAACTTGCCGTCAACCATGTAGCTTTCCAGTTTGGTCATGTTGATGCCGTTGGTGGCGAAGCCGCCGAGCGCCTTATAGAGGGCTGCGGGCAGGTTGCGCACCCGGAAAATGAAACTCGTCACCACGGGACCGTTGTTGGGTTCGGCGATGATTTCGTCGGGGGAGAGCAGCACGAACCTGGTGGTGTTGTGGTCTTCGTCTTCGATATCGCGTGCCAAAATTTCGAGGTTGTAGATCTCGGCAGCCAATTCGGGCGCGATGGCGGCTTGACGCACGTCTGCGGCCTCGGCGATTTCACGGGCAGCGCCGGCGGTGTCGCCCGAGATGATCGGCTGCCAGCCGTGCTCCTTGATGATCTTGCGGCACTGCCCGAGCGCGTGGACGTGCGAGTGCACGGTGTCGATCGTGTCGAGTGTGGTGCCCGGGACGCCCATCAGCATGAACTGGATGCGCAGGTAATGCTCTGCGATGATGTGCAGCCCGGAGGTGGGCAGGAAGTGGTGAATGTCTGCCACGCGGCCCGCGAGGGAGTTGTCGATGGGGATCATCGCGAGTTCGGCTTCGCCGCTGGCAACGACCCCGAACACGTCCTCAAAGGAAGCGCACGCGACGGCTTCGGCCTCGGGATAGTTCTCGTTGATGACCAGATGCGAGTTGGCGCCGGGTTCACCTTGATATGCGATACGAATGGTGCTCACTCAGACAGCCTACGTTGCTGGCTGCACCGTTTCAGGGCAGTTGGTGTGCGCCGTTCGTGGGCGGAGTGACAAAAACGTTCGGCTTCGGCCAATCGCGTGCGTCGAACAGGGCCTCGAGCATGGATCGCAACTCGTCCACACGTTCGGGCTCGATCAGGGCGATCGCGCAGCCGCCGAAGCCGCCGCCAGTCATGCGGGCACCGAGAGCACCGCGCGCGAGTGCTGATTCGACCGCCAAATCCAGTTCGGGGCAGCTGACTTGAAAGTCTTCACACAGCGAGTTGTGCGAGGCGGTGAGCATCGTTCCGAACAGGTCCCAACGTTGGTCACGCAGTGCTTTGGCCGCGCCACGCACGCGAGCGTTTTCGGTGAACACGGGCTGGGTGCGGGACTTCAAGACTGGATCGGTGAGGCTCACGATCTGGTCTAGTCCGACTGAAGACAACTGCTCGAGCCCTAACGAGGCTGCGGCCGATTCCACTTCTTGGCGTCGGGTTCCGTAGCCTCCGGTGGCGTGATTGTGACGACTGGCGGTGTCGATCACAGCGAGGGTGAGCCCGGCTTCGGCCCATTTCGCTTCGACCGGCGTGACCTGCGGTTCGGGCTGGCTGAAATCGAGCAGCAGCGCGTGGTCGGCTTGCGCGAAACACACGGAGAACTGGTCGAGCAGGCCGGTGGGCGCGCCCACGTAGTCGTTTTCGGCTTTCGCGCCGAGCAGCGCGATCTCGGTGGGTGTGGCCGGATAGCCGGCGAACGAGGTCATCGCCAGTGCGATCCCGCAGGTCAACGCGGCAGAACTCGACAGGCCTGCACCGACGGGGATGTCCGATTCGATCACGATGTCCAGGGCGGGGGCCTGAATGCCGCGCTCGTTGAGCGCCCACGCGACGCCAGCCACATACGCGAGCCAGCCAGTGACGTGCTCGCGTCCGAGGCGATCGAAGTCAGCAGTCTGCCCCATGCTCCACACGTGGGTGCGTTCGCCTTCTCGCAGGCGCGCTTTGACGGTGATGCCCTTGTTGATGGCAATAGGCATCGCCAATCCGCCGGAATAATCAGTGTGATCTCCGATGAGATTCACGCGCGCAGGCACTAGCCATTTTCGGATCTCGTTCACACCCTGACCTTAGGGGAAAACCGTGGTGGCACAATCGACCCATGGCAAATGGACGAGCGCGTGCCCTTTCTGGGGCCCAGCCAACGGCGGACTCCTATCACTTAGGGAACTACATTGGCGCGTTTCGTAACTGGGTGACGTTGCAGGACGAGTTCGATGCGTTCTACTTCATCCCGGACTTGCACGCGATCACGGTCGACTACGAACCGGAACAGTTGCGCGAACGCACCTACATCGCTGCGGCTCAAATGATTGCTGCCGGCGTTGACCCTGAACGCAGCGCCTTGTTCGTGCAGAGTCATATACCTGAGCACGCGCAACTGGCTTGGGTGCTCAACTGCATCACCGGTTTCGGTGAAGCCAGCCGGATGACGCAGTTCAAAGACAAGTCCGCCAAGAAAGGCACCGATTCGGCGAGCGTCGGCTTGTTCACCTATCCGGTGTTGATGGCGGCTGACATTCTGATTTATCAGGCCGACAAAGTCCCGGTGGGCGAAGACCAGCGCCAGCACGTGGAGCTCACCCGCAACCTGGCTCAGCGGTTTAATCACCGGTGCGGCCAGACGTTCACGGTCCCCGAGGCGCACATCGTTAAAGACAGCGCCAAGATTTACGATCTGCAAGACCCCACCTCGAAGATGAGCGGCTCGAACCCCTCGCACGCGGGCGTGATTGATTTGTCCGATACGGCGAAGCAGGCAGCCAAGAAGGTGCGCTCGGCGATGACGGACTCGGACACGCAGATCCGATTCGACCGGGAAACCAAACCCGGCATCTCGAACTTGCTCACGATTTATTCGACACTGACTGGCAAGACTATTGCCGAACTTGAGCGCGAGTACGAGGGTCGCCAGTATGGTCATCTCAAGGTCGAATTAGGAGACATCGTGGGTGACATGGTCGAGACGTTCGGGACGCGATTCCGTGAACTCTTGGACGACCGCGCCGAACTCGACACGATCTTGGCAAAGGGTGCCGAGCGGGCGCGCGAAGTCGCTGCGGCCACACTGGCTGACGTGTACGAGAAGTCCGGATTCGTGAAGGCTCGCGTCTGATGTTGATCGGAATCTCGATAGCCATCCCGGAACCTTGGGGAGAGTGGTTGCGCGAAAAGCGCCGCTCGTTTGGCGACTCGGGAGCCGAGCACATACCCAGCCACATCACGTTGTCGCCGCCACTAGAAATCGCCGAGAACGATCTGGAACGAATCGCGACGGCATTGACAGCGCTGGGGGCCAAACACCAGCCGTTCACGGTCGCTTTGGCCGGCACCGGCACGTTCCGTCCGGTCTCGGACGTGGTTTATATCGTGGTGCGCCAGGGCGTGCCCGAGTCTGCGGAACTGGCTCGCGGGGTTCAAGCCGCCGCGATGGCGCCGGAATCCGAACACGACTTTCACCCGCATGTGACGGTCGCGCACGAACTGAATCACGAAGCGTTGGACCTCGCTGCGGCCGATCTCGCCGATTTTGAATGCGAGTTCGAGGTTACTGAGTTCAAGCTTTATGTGCACGACGACGACCGCGGCTGGGAGCCAGTGCGCTCTTTTGCGCTAGGTGCCGAACCTGTCTGACGGGTGTTGGAGTTGGCTCAACCTGATTCAGTCTTGAGGCGCCGCGAGCCGTTCGAGCAGCATGCTTCGGAACGCTTGAACCGACAACGGCAGCGCGGCAGGCTCGCGGTGAGCCACGGCGATGTGGCGTTCGAGTGGCGGACTCACGATCAGTGAGGTTCGTAGCGAGTGCCGGTTGCGCAACGCGATATCGGGCACGACCGCGTGGCCGAGCCCTGCTTCCACGAGTCGCAGCACCGACCCCATCTCACCGCCTTCGACCGAGAACCGTGGCTCGAATCCGGCCGTCGCGCAGGCCCGCAGAGTCACGTCGCGCAGATCGTAGCCTTCGCGGAACATCACGAGCGGAAGGTCTGCTAGCGACGTGACATCGATTTCCTCGGGCAGGTCGCTGCTTGCCGGGCTAGCGAGTAGAAGCCTCTCGCGGTAAACCACGGTGGTTTCGATGCTGGGATCATCCGTGGTGACCGGCACGATCAGCAGCGCAATGTCGATGTTGCCGATGTGCAGTTCTTCGCTCAGTACTCGCGAGCCGGACTCGTGGATTTCGAACTCGACTCCCGGATGGCGTTGATGAAACTCCATCAAGATGGGTGGCAGCAAGCCGTCGAGGGTTGACGGCGTGGCGCCGAGGCGCACCCGTCCGCGCTTCAGTTCGGCGACTTCGCCGACGGACCTCAGCGCGCTATCGGCGTTGATCAGCATGCGTTGCGCGTGGGGCAGCAGCGCCTCGCCGGCACTCGTGAGGGCGATTCCGCTGCTGTGGCGACTGAACAGGCGCGTGCCCACCGAGTTCTCGAGCACGCGGATTTGCTTGGACAGCGTGGGCTGAGAAACGCCCATGTTTTCAGCGGCTCTCGTGAAGTGGAGCGGGTGGGCGACCTCGACGAAATAGGCCAGTTGTTGGAGTTGCACCGCACCATCATAGCCATCGTCTATGAAACATTGCCTAACTTAGACTTAGCCAGAATCGCGAAACCGTTCTAGCCTGATCTCGTGGCCACTACGAAATATGCGCGTCGACCTGCCCAAAAGTCGACAGTCGCCCTCAAAATCTCCATGGCGGTCTCCGGTCTGGTTATGGTCGGATACCTGCTTTTGCACATGTACGGCAACCTCAAAGTTTTCTCAGGGAAAGCAGCATTCGATGAATACGCGCACCATTTGCGCGTCTTCGGAGAGCCGATGCTTCCGGAAAACGGTTTGCTCTGGATCGTTCGCGTAGCTCTTTTGCTCGCGATCGTCGTGCACTTCCACGCTGCGACCCGCCTCTGGGCTCGCAACAAGCGCGCCTCGGGTGCGCAAGGTGGAAAGCGCTACCACAGCAACAAGGGCCGTACCGGAATCCAGCGCAGCTACGCCAGCTTCACCATGCGGTGGGGCGGCGTCATCATCCTGGTGTTCATCGTTTACCACCTGTTGCACCTCACCGCGAACATCATCGCGCCGGGTGGAGCCTCAGACAGCCCCTACCAGCGAGTCGTCAACGGCTTCGAAATCTGGTGGGTCACCGTTTGGTACACCATCGCGCTGCTCGCTGTCGGTTTCCACCTGTGGCACGGCATCTGGAGCGCACTGACCACGCTGGGCGCGAACCGCTCGAGCACCCGCAAGGCCTCGAAGTTGACGCCACTCGCGTGGATCATCGCTGGTGCAATCACTATCGGTTTCTTGCTCCCACCGTGGGCAATTCTGCTCGGGCTTACCGGCTGAGAAGGGTTTAGAACATGACTACAGATTTCTTCACGCTCGGCGACGACATCGCCGATACCGCTGCACCCGGCGGACCCATCGAACAGCGCTGGGACCTGCACAAGTTCAACTTGAAGTTGGTCAACCCGGCTAACCGCCGCAAGATCAAGGTCATCATCGTCGGCACAGGTTTGGCCGGCGCTTCGGCTGCAGCCACGCTCGGTGAAGCCGGTTACCAAGTGACCAGCTTCTGCTACCAAGACAGCCCGCGCCGGGCGCACTCGATCGCGGCACAGGGCGGCATCAACGCGGCGAAGAACTACCGCAACGATGGCGACAGCATCTACCGCTTGTTCTACGACACCGTCAAGGGTGGCGACTTCCGTTCGCGCGAATCGAACTCGTACCGCCTCGCTCAGGTTTCAGTGAATATCATCGACCAGTGCGTCGCGCAGGGTGTCCCGTTCGCTCGTGAATACGGCGGTCTGCTGGACAACCGTTCCTTCGGTGGCGTTCAGGTATCACGTACGTTCTACGCTCGCGGCCAGACGGGTCAGCAGTTGCTGATCGGTGCCTACCAGGCGTTCGAACGCCAAGTGGCTGCCGGCACGGTCGAAGACAACACCCGCCACGAAATGCTCGACCTGATCATGGTTGACGGCCGCGCTCGCGGTGTCGTCGTCCGGGACATGGTCACCGGCGAAATCGAAACGCACACGGCTGACGCTGTGGTGTTGGCAACCGGTGGTTACGGCAACGTCTATTTCCTGTCGACCAACGCAATGGGCTGCAACGTGACCGCCGGCTGGCGCGCACACCGCAGGGGTGCCTACTTCGGTAACCCCTGCTACACGCAGATCCACCCGACCTGCATCCCCGTCTCGGGCGACTACCAGTCGAAGTTGACGTTGATGAGCGAGTCGCTGCGTAACGACGGCCGCATCTGGGTTCCAAAAGTGGGCGGCGATACTCGTCACCCTTCGGACATCCCCGAGGACGAGCGCGACTACTACCTCGAACGCATCTACCCCTCGTTCGGCAACCTGGTGCCACGCGATATCGCTTCACGCGCTGCGAAGTACCAGTGCGACGACGGCAAAGGCGTTGGTCCTGGCGGACTCGGCGTTTACCTCGACTTCGCTTCGGCGATCGAGCGTTTGGGTCGCGATGCAGTGGAAGCCAAGTACGGCAACCTCTTCGACATGTACGCACAGATCACGGGCGAAGATCCGTACTCCGAGCCCATGCGCATCTACCCCGCCGTTCACTACACGATGGGCGGACTCTGGGTTGACTACGACCTGCAGAGCAACCTGAAAGGTTTGTTCGTCACCGGCGAAGCGAACTTCTCGGATCAGGGCGCGAACCGTTTGGGCGCTTCGGCACTCATGCAGGGTCTGGCTGACGGCTACTTCGTCTTGCCGAACACCATCGCCAACTACCTCGCAGATTCGCCATTCGAGCCGGTTCCTGACGATCACGAAGCCGTGGTCGAAGCCCGCAAGGCTGTGGAAGATCGCGTCGAGAAGCTCATGTCAATTCAAGGCAACCGCACGGTCGATTCCTTCCACAAGGAACTCGGCAACATCATGTGGGAGTACTGCGGCATGGAGCGCACGGAAGAGGGCCTCACAAAGGCCATCGGCTTGATCCGCGAACTCAAAGCTGAGTTCTGGTCCAATGTGAAGATCCCCGGCACCGCTGGCGAGTTCAACCAGACGCTCGAACGTGCCGGCCGCGTGGCGGACTTCTTCGAACTCGGCGAACTTATGTGCATCGACGCGCTCAACCGCGCCGAATCGTGTGGCGGACACTTCCGCGCCGAGAGCCAGACCGAAGAGGGCGAAGCGATGCGTCACGACGACCAGTTCGCATACGTCTCGGCTTGGGAGTTCGGCGGCGACACACCAGTCCTGCACAAGGAACATTTGGAATACGAATTCATCGAGATGAAGGCCAGGAGCTACAAGTGAAAATCACCGTCCGTATCTGGCGTCAGAAGAACGCCGACAGCAAGGGCAAATTGGTTCCTTACGAGTTGGACAATGTCAGCGAGCACATGTCCTTCCTCGAGATGATCGATGTTCTCAACGAGCGTTTGACGCTCGAGGGTGAAGACCCGGTCTCGATCGACTCCGATTGCCGCGAAGGCATCTGCGGTATGTGTGGCGTCGTCATCAACGGCGAGCCACACGGCCCAGAAAACACCACCACCTGCCAGTTGCACATGCGCACCTTCAACGATGGCGATGTCATCGATGTTGAGCCATGGAAGGCTGCCGCCTTCCCCGTGATCAAGGACCTCGTCGTTGACCGTGGCGCGTTTGACCGCATCATCCAGTCCGGTGGCTACATCAGCGCGCCGACGGGTTCGGCTCCAGAAGCCAACAACCTGCCGGTTCCGAAGCACGATGCCGATCACGCATTCGAAGCAGCAACCTGCATTGGATGTGGCGCGTGTGTAGCCGCGTGTCCGAACGGCTCGGCCATGTTGTTCACCGCTGCGAAGATCACCCACTTGGGTCTCTTGCCGCAGGGTCAAGCAGAACGCGATTCGCGTGTGCTCGGCATGGTGGAGCAGATGGACGCCGAGGGCTTCGGCGGCTGCACCAACATCGGCGAATGCACGGCTGCCTGCCCCAAGGGCATCCCGCTGGACGTCATCAGCCGCCTGAACCGCGATTTGATGGGCGCGATCGCTCGCTCCTGATCCTCATCTAGTTCGTACACAAACGCCCCGCGCCTTTCGGCCGGGGCGTTTGTGATTCGCGCCGCATTGGTTTTACTTAACAAGGTTAATGACCTATGCTAAGTATATGCCCACTGACTCACGCCGACTCGCGCAAACCATTGCCCGCTTGAATCGTCGGTTGCGCCAAGAGCGGCAATCTGAACTCAGCGCGGGTCAACTGTCTGTGATGGGTTCGATCCTGAGTCTCAAGCAACCCAGCCCCAGTCAGTTGGCGGCAGTAGAAAAGATCTCTGGCCCGGCGATGACGCGCACGCTCAACTGCCTTGAAGAAGCTGGATATATCGTGCGCGTTCCTCATCCGCATGACGGCCGCCAAGTACAGATCGAGATATCGGAACGTGGCCAAGAAGCACTCGCGGATGAACGCCAACGGCGCGACGCCTGGCTCGATGAACGCCTCAAATGCCTCACCACTGAGCAGCGCACGCATTTGCGTGCAACCATCACCATTTTTGAAAACTTGTTAGAAGACGAGGAATGAGCCCCACTTTCAGCAGCCTGTCCGTCCGCAACTACCGGATTTACGCCAGCGGCTCGCTGGTGTCGAACATCGGCACCTGGTTGCAAACCACGGCCCAAGCGTGGCTGGTGCTCGAACTTACCGGCAGTGGCGCACTGCTCGGTCTCGTGTTGGGTCTGCAACTGTTGCCATCGCTATTGTTTTCGCCGATCGCAGGCGTCGTGGCAGATAGGTTGCCTAAGCGAAAACTGCTTGCGTGGATGCAAGTCGGTATGGCCGTCCCGGCTGGCTTCCTCGGGGTTTTGGCCGTGACCGATCGAGTTCAGGTGTGGCACGTGCTGACACTCGCATTCGTGTTTGGCATTGCGAGGGCATTCGAAGCGCCCGCCAGACAATCATTCGTGAGCGAAATGGTCGATAAAGACCGCCTCACCAACGCAGTCGCACTGAACTCGGCCTCGTTCAACACGGGTCGACTGATCGGGCCAGCGCTAGCCGGTTTGATGATAGCGGCGCTCGGTTCGGGAGTGGACGCTACTGGTTGGGTGATCTTGCTCAATGCGCTCAGCTATGGGTTCGTGGTGTTCTCACTGTGGGTGATGGATTCTGCCGATCTGAGTCCCAGCCCGCGCGGGAATCTCGGAGACCACGCGATCCGCGAGGGCTTGGCATACGTCAAGTCCCGCCCGGACTTGATCTTGCTACTCGCGACCGTGTTCTTCCTGGGCGCCTTTGGCATGAACTTCCAAGTCACGAGCGCGCTCATGGCGACGGACGTTTTCGGTAAAGGCGCAGGAGAGTTCGGCGTGCTCGGCTCGATCCTCGCTATCGGTTCTCTCGCAGGGGCGCTGCTGGCGGCCCGTAGGCAGTCTCCACGTTTGCGTTACATCGTGGGTGCAGGTCTTGTGTTTTCTGTGGTTCAAGTCGCGTCTGGCCTGATGCCCACGTACGCCACGTACGCGGTAGTGTTGCCGCTCGTCGGTCTCACCGTCTTGACTGCAGGAACCACCGCCAGCGCGGTGATCCAAATGAGCACGACGCCCGAAATGCGCGGACGGGTGGTGTCGATCTACCTAATGGTGTTCATGGGCAGTGTGCCGTTGGGCGCGCCCGTCATCGGCTGGGTCGGCGAGCACGCGGGCCCGCGTGAGGCACTGGTCTCCAGCGGGCTGCTGGCCGGCACCGGCATCACGCTCGCGACCTTCAGTTACTGGCTATATATGCGCCATTGGGAAAAGCGCGCTGCTGCTCACGCTGAACTGTTGGTGCAAAGCGAACCCTTGGCGTCAGATGAGCCGTCAGTCGAGACGCGTGCCGCAAAGTGAGTAGGCACGATATTCTTGGACGAATGGGCCCCACAGACATCCTCAATCAGACAGTCGATCAGTTCACTCCCGAACTGATCGAGCTGCGTCGTGATGTCCACGCGCATCCAGAAGTTTCTTGGAACGAGGTTCGCACCACCGACGTCGTGGCCGCCTGGCTAGACAAGCTCGGTTGGGACCATCGTCGGTTTGAACCTACTGGGCTGAGTGCGGATCTTGGTCCGGGCGGCGGCCCGATTGTGGCACTGCGAGCCGACCTCGATGCACTTCCAGTCCCAGATATGACTCAAGACCCATGGCGCTCGCAAACCGAGGGAGTGGCGCACGCGTGCGGTCACGATGTGCACGTGTCAGCGCTGATAGGCGCGGCTGCTGCGCTCGCCGAATACGATCGCCAGATCGGTTTGCCTCATCGGGTGCGATTGATTTTCCAGCCTGCTGAAGAGGTCATGCCGGGTGGCGCTTTACGGCTCCTCACGGATGGCGCGCTCGCTGGCGTATCGCGAATTTTTGCGTTGCACTGTGATCCGTCGATCGAAGTGGGCCAGGTCGGTATTCGCGAGGGCGCGATCACGGGCGCATCGGACCACGTCAAAATCATTCTGAGCGGTCGCGGCGGTCACACGTCTCGTCCGCACGTCACCGAAGACCTCACCTACGCGCTCGGCAGTCTGATTACCGGATTGCCGGGGGTGTTATCGCGTCGGTGCGATCCGCGTTCAGGCGTCAGTTTTGTGTGGGGCCAAGTGAAGGCCGGAAACGCAGCGAACGTGATTCCATCCAGTGGCGAGTTGCTCGGAACCGTGCGCATGTTGGATGCCTCTGCTTGGCACGACGCAGAGCACCTGATTCGCAGCATCGTCGCCGACATCGTCAAACCGTTCGGCATCACGGCCGAGGTCGCCTACACGCGGGGCGTGCCTCCCGTGGTCAACGAGTTTGCTGCGACGGAGCGCTTGCGTACAGCGATCACCGACTCGGTCGGCGAGCAGGGGCTCACCACCACGGCGCAGAGTCTGGGGGGCGAAGATTTCGCTTGGTACGTCGAGACGATGCCGGGCGCGATGGGTCGCTTAGGCACCCGCACTCCACAGGGCCCGCAATACGACTTGCACCAAGGCAACTTCCGCGTAGACGAGCGCGCCATTGCGATCGGTGCGAAAGTACTCGCGCACGCAGCAATCGCCTAAACGATCAACTCAAACAGAGCCAAACGATCAGATCTTGTCGGCTGGCTCTGACAGGGTCGGGTCTTGATCGTCACGCACCACGACAACCGGGCACGGCGCTTGGCTGACGACGTAGTCGCTGACGGATCCGAGCATGAGGCCCTTGAACCCGCCGAGGCCGCGGGGACCCACTGCGAGTAATGATGCGCCTTCGGAAGCTTGCAACAGAACGTTTGCTGGCTGGCCGCGAAGCGCCGTGGTTTCGACGTTCACTTCGGGGTACTTCGCGATGATCGGGCTGATGTCGTTGGCGAGCGCGAGCCGCACGGCTTCTTCGAAGTCGGCGGCCGGAGGCACGAAACCGATTTCTTGAGTGGCCGGGCGCGGAGCGGTGCGCATCGTCCACGCGCGCACAACCTTGATGTTTAGCCCGGTGCGCTTCGCCCACTCGAGCGACCATTCCAGTGCGAAGTCTGCAAATTTCGATCCGTCATGTCCCACCACAAGAGGCCCAGAAAAAGTCATGTGTTCAGTCTATCGGGCGGGGGTAGCGCGTGCGCGACTCTCAGTGGTCGCGGTTGAAACCAATCAGACATATGAGGGCGCTCCGGTTAGTGCGAGAATCATAGATATGACTGAGTTCGGATTTACCCCGATAGATCAAGAGATCGACTGGAACGCCTTGCGCGGCTACGCACGAGAAGTCTCCGAACGGGCCTACGCGCCGTATTCGAACCTCAAAGTCGGCGCGGCAGCCCTCGGCGATGACGGGCGAGTCGTGCTCGGGTGCAATGTGGAGAACTCGTCGCTCGGACTCACGCTGTGTGCCGAGTGCGGGCTGGTTTCGGCACTGCACGGAACCGGTGGCGGCAAACTCGTCGCCGTCGTGGTTGTCGATGGGTCTGGCCAACTCCTCACACCGTGTGGACGCTGCCTGCAGTTGCTGTTCGAGAACGGCGGACCCGACTGCCAGATCCTGACCACCAAAGGTGCGCACTCGTTATCGCTGTTTTTGCCCGAACCATTCGTGCTCGACCGCTGAAGCGCATACTGTGGCAACGTCAAGACTCGGCGACAAGAACGGACACAGAAGATTATGCACACTCGCTCCTCACATCGTATTGCTGCGATCGCGGTTGGCCTCATGCTTGCTCTTTCCGCCTGCGGTGCAGATACGAAGGATTCGAATGGCTTGAAGGCAAACGCCGATGGCACCTCGAAGTCCGACGCATCGAGTTCCAATCAGCAAATGAGCCAGTTGCCGAAAACGCCACTAGAGCAGAGCACGAAAACCAGCGCTGCCTTAAGTGCAATCGAAACCGCGCTCAAGCAAGAGGGTGGCACTGCCTTCGAAATCGAACAGGCCGATGCAGGCTGGGAAGTTCACGTCCTGAAAGACGAGCGCGCGGTTACGGTCATCGTCGATCCTGCCGGAGCGAGTGTGGTTGGGACTCGCAGGGATGAGCGGGTCTCGAGGGGACTGGCTGAGGCGTTGGAGGAAACAAGGATCCCGCTGAGCCGAGCTATCACCGTCGCAGCGAAGCGTGTCTCCGGAGACCTAGACGATGCTGAGTTAGACACGGGTCGACACCAGAACATGTGGGTGGTCACGCTGGTCGATAAAAAGGTTGAGACTGACGTGTTCATCGACATCTCAAACGGTCTGATTCTTCGGTATGACCGCGACTGATTGACCCAAGCGAGCACCAACGCTTGGGAACATTGTTAGGTTGGATGTATGCGTGTCTTGAACGATCGTGAAGAAATCACTGCTGCAGCCGGAACTGAACTGGGTGTCAGTTCTTGGGTCGCAATCGCTCAAGAGCGAATCGACCTCTTTGCTGATGCCACAGGCGATCGCCAGTGGATCCACATCGACCCTGAACGAGCCACTGACGGCCCATTTGGAGCCACAGTCGCCCACGGGTATTTGACGCTTTCGATGCTGCCGTTCCTCGGCGCTCAAGTGTTCGCGTTCGCAGGGAACCTCGCACGCGTGAACTATGGACTCAATCGGGTGCGATTCGTGAATCCCGTCCGAGTCGACTCGCGTATCCGTGATCGGGTGCATGTTTTGGACGTCAGGGAACTAGACAAGGGCTTGCAGGTCACACTCCAACACACGGTCGAAGTCGAGGGCGAAGAGAAGCCGGCTTGTGTTGCTGAGACGGTCGTGCTGTTGATGGACGGCGAACACAAGTGACGCCCGGGCTCGACGAGATCCGGCGAGCCCCCAAAGTAGCGCTGCACGACCACCTTGATGGTGGACTGCGGCCCAGCACGGTCGCTGAGATTGCCGCCGCGATCGGTCATGAGATTCCGGCAGGATCGAGTTTGCTCGAACCGCATCTGATCGGAACGCACTCGGGTTCGCTAGAGGCCTACCTTGAGAGTTTCAACCACACGCTCGCAGTGATGCAACGCCCGGAGGATTTGGTGCGCGTCGCACAGGAAGCCGTTTCAGACTTGGCAGTCGACGGGGTGGTTTATGCCGAGCTGCGCTGGGCTCCAGAGCAACACCAGCAAGCTGGGTTGTCACTGGCCGCAGCAGTCGAAGCGGTGCACGCTGGGATTCGGGCCGGACAAGCCGAAGCCCACACAGCAGGCTTACCCATCGTGGTCAAACAGATCCTGACTGCACGACGGGAGACCCAGCGGAGTCTCGAAATCGCTCGGCTCGCTGTGGCCGAACGAGATCGTGGCGTGGTCGGGTTCGACATTGCGGGAGCAGAACACGGTTACCCAGCTGCCGATCACCTCGCGGCCTTCGACTATCTGGCCGATGCTCGTTTCCCGGTCACGGCGCACGCGGGCGAGGCGTACGGGCTCGTCTCGATCGAGCAAGCGCTGAACGTTGGGCGCGCACGGCGGATCGGACACGGTGTGCGGATCGTCGACGACATCGAGTCTTCGGGCACCGAACCGCGGCTGGGCTCCTTGGCGCAACGGCTGCGTGACGCCTCGATCTGTTTCGAACTGTGCCCCACCTCGAACCTCAACACGGGAGCGCTCGGGCCCGGTGCGACCATCGCGGATCACCCGTTCGCGTTGCTGGATGATTGCGGTTTCAACGTGACGGTCAACTGCGACAACCGGCTGATGAGTCGCACCACCTTGAGCCGCGAGTTTGAACTACTCGCAAGCACCTTCGGTTACACGTTCGCGGATATTGAGCGGTTCACCGTCAACGCGATCGAGGCTGCTTTCTGTGACAGCGAAGAAGCCGAGCGGTTGCTCACCGAGGTGATTAGTCCGGGTTTCGCCCAATTGTCGGCCTAAACTCTGAACGTGCCCCTCAACCTCACTCCCGATCAGATTCGCGGCCGCATCGACCACGCGATCCTCAAGCCCGAGTTCACGCGCAGCGAGGTCGACGAGCAACTGGAACTCGCTGCACGCTATCGGCTGTTGAGCGTGTGTGTCCGGCCGTCTGATGTGTCTTACGCGACGGAGCGCCTGGCGGGCGAAGTGATGGTCGGCACCGTGATCGGGTTCCCGCACGGCACAACCTCGACGGTGGCGAAAGTGGCAGAAGTGGAACAAGCGCTCGCGGACGGTGCCAGCGAACTAGACATGGTCCTGAACATCGGCTGGCTGCGCAGTGGCCTCGACGACCTAGTGTCTGCCGATATCGCGGCGGTGGTTGAGGCGAGTGCTGGCCGCGTGGTGAAAGTGATCTTCGAAACGTCCCTCTTGAACGAGGACGACATCGTGCGCGCCTGCCGGGCAAGTGAATCGGCCGGAGCCCAGTTCGTGAAAACCTCGACCGGGTTTGCTGGCGGGGGAGCCACCGTGGAACACATCGCGCTGATGCGGGCGAACGTGGGGCCTGCAGTCAGCGTCAAAGCATCGGGTGGCGTGCGCAGTCTCGACGCGCTGCTCGCCCTGGCTGACGCTGGGGCAAGTCGGTTCGGAACGAGTGCTTCGGCCGCGATCCTCGACGAAGCCGAAGCCCGGGCTGCCGGTGCCGCGCCGTCGGCTGCGTCAGACGACAACTCGTATTAACGGGCCTCGTGCGATTGGCTCGAGCCGAGCAGCAGCGCTCGTAACTCGGTTTCGATCAGATCGAGTTGAGCCTGCGCACGGGCCTGCCCCACGGTGAGGTCGTCGCCGATTGGGCCACGCACTTCGAGGTAACACTTGAGTTTCGGTTCTGTTCCGGACGGACGAATGGTGACGCTCGCGGTAGGGCCTAATTCGAGCGCGATCCCAGCCGTGGCCGGCAGGTCAGTGTCGGGCCGCGAAAGATCTCGCAACCGAGTGACTTGCGCGCCAGCAATCGAACCAGGTGGCGTGGCCGCAAAATCAGACAACAGAGCTTTTACCTGCGCCGAGGTATCGAGCCGGATTGAGAGTTGCTTCGTCGCGAACACGCCAAACTCGCGGGCCAGGTCCTCGAGCACATCGATCAGGGTTCGACTCTGCGCGCGTAGCTCGTTGGCGAATGACAACACGAGCAACGCCGCGCTGATGCCATCCTTATCGCGCACCACGTCCGGCCGCACGCAATAGCCCAACGCTTCCTCGTAACCGAATGCCAACTCCTCGACCTTGCCGATCCATTTGAAGCCCGTCAACGTCCGGACCCAAGGCTGTCCACTTCGAGCCGCAACGGCACCAAGCAGCGTGCCAGAGACGATCGAACTGGCGAACGTGCCCGTCATGCCGCGCTCGAGCAAGGCAACAGCCAGCAGGCAACCCAGTTCGTCGCCGGTCAACAGCCGCACCTCGCCGTGGTGGCGCGCGGCCACGGCCAGCCGGTCGGCGTCAGGGTCGTGCGCCAAAACGATGTCGGCTGCGACCTGCTCGGCCAACCCGAAGACGCGGTCCATCGCTCCGGGCTCCTCGGGATTGGGGAACGGCAGAGTAGGGAAATCCGGATCAGGATTGGCCTGACTCGCTTCGACCGCGACCTCGGTGAAGCCGCATCGTGCTGCCGCGGTCAAGAACGGCGCGCCGCCTACTCCGTGCATCGGGGTGTAGGCGACGTGAATCTGCTGGATCGCCGGCGCGACGGTTTCGCATATCGCGTCGAGATAGGCGTCGAAGACGTCGTTCCCCAGCACGGTGTAGTCAGTATTGCGCGCAAGCAGGTCAACTCGCGGCACGCGAGCCATGTGTTCGGCAATCAGTTCGTCGGCCGGATTCGCGATTTGGGTTCCGTCTCCGAGATACACCTTGTAGCCGTTGTCGCCCGCAGGGTTGTGTGAAGCAGTCACCATCATGCCGCCGTCGGCCGCGAGGTAACGCACCGCGAACGCAAGGACGGGGGTGGGAAGCGCGTTCGGCAACAGCAGCGTGTCGACGCCTGCGCCCTGCATGACCCCGGCTGTCTCGCGGGCAAACTCGCAGGACTTGTGCCGCGCGTCGTAGCCGATCACCACACGTGGCGACGGGGACTGTTCGAGGAGGAACTGTGCCAAACCGGCAGCGGCTCGGGCCACGACCATGCGGTTCATCCGCAGCGGGCCACAACCGAGCGGGCCGCGCAGCCCTGCCGTCCCGAACTGGAGATCTCCCGTGAACCAGCGTTCAATTTCTGAACGGTTCCCCTGCATGAGTAGGGCTTCGAGTTCTGACCGCGTTTCAGGATCGGGGTCTTGGGCGAGCCAGTCTCGGGCACGTGCGAGTGCGTCCATGGCAATCACATGCGTTCGATAAGTTCGCGCAAGAGTCGGCCCATGCGCGCCGAGGTGAGTCGCCCAGTTTCGAGCACCTCGGCATGGTTCAGTGCCGCCCCGGTGATCCCGGCGGCCTTATTCGTCACGAGTGACAAGCCAAACACGTCCAAGCCGGCAGCGCGTGCCGCGATCGCTTCGAGCGCGGTGGACATACCCACGAGGTCGGCGCCCATCGCCCGCAGCATCCGGATCTCGGCGGGCGTCTCGTAGTGGGGGCCGGGCACTTGTGCGTACACGCCTTCGGCGAGGCTCGGATCGAGCTCGCGCGCCAGCGCCCGCAGCCGAGGCGAATAAAGATCGACAAGGTCGACGAACTCGGCGCCCACCAGTGGGGACGTAGCGGTCAAGTTCAGGTGGTCGCTGATGAGCACGGGGGTGCCCGGCTCCCAAGACGGATCGATGCCTCCGCAGCCGTTGGTCAAGATGACGGTGCGAACGCCCGCTTCGGCCGCAGTGCGCACCGCGTGGGCCACAGACGCGACATCCCGGTTCTCGTAATAGTGGGTCCTGCCGAGGAAAACCAAGACGTTCTTGTCGCCGATCCGCACTGAGCGAATGGCGTTCCCGTGGCCGGCGGCCTGGGGTGACCGGAACCCCGGCAGCGAGTCAGCGGGGATCTCGTGGAGCGGCGGTCCGAGCTCGTTTACGGCTGGCAACCAGCCCGAACCCAACACGACCGCAACGGAGTGTTCGATGCCGCCGGTGCGCGATGAGATGGCGGCTGCGGCAGGTTTAATGTCATCCGAACCTATGGGTGTCATAAAATATGACAATGCCAAAGATCATGGGAACTTCCTTGGAGCAACACCGGACGGAAGTCAGAACTCGTCTCTTTGAGGCTTTGGCCACTTTATTGCGGCAGCAGCCTTTGGAATCGATCTCGATCGCGCAGATTGCGGCCGAAGCGGAGGTTGGCCGGACCGCGATCTACAACCACTTCCCCGATAAGGAGTCGATCGTGGTGGAATTTGCCACGTCCGAGACGAGACGTTTTCTTGAAAGCTTGGCTCGAGCGATTGACGCCCGGGGGACCGCCACCGAGCGTCTGCGCACCTACGTTCGCTATCACATAGCCAGCCGCGACAGCTATCACTTGGATCTCGGCCATCAGTTGCGGACCTCGCTTTCGGCCGAAGCTTTGCTCGAGATGCGCACGCACATCCTGGCGGCCCAAGAGGCCGTGGCGTCGATCATTCGCGACGGCATCGCCTCGGGCGAGTTCGCTGCCATGGGCGAGCAGAGCGCGGTGTCTTTGGTGAACTCCTGCTTGCAGGCGCCACAAGTATCAGGCGAGGAGATCGAAGCCTTCGTGCTGCGTGCAATTTCGGTGGCCTAGTATGTTTATCTGACAGAACATATTGATGTGTCACGAATCACGGCGGGGCCGGGTAGGCAAGGGTAACCTTCGAAGAGTAAGGTTAGCGTCGCCTTAGTTTGAGACACAGCTCAAAGACGTATAGCACCCGAAAGGCTATTGACCGTGAGTCTTACTGCCCCCGCACGAATCATGCCGCGCCTCCTGACCGCGCTGGCTCTCGTGTTCGCACTCGTTACACCCGCTGCCATGGCGCTCCCCGCGCAAGCCGCTACTGATGGTCCAAAGATCACGCTTTCGAAAGCGACGATCACGGGCGATGAGGAAGTTGCGATCACAGTGACGGGAACGGGCTTCGATCCGGCACTCGCCACCAGCAATGGCGCTCCTTCGCCGATTCCGGCTGGGGACCCGGCTGGCGTGTTCGTGGTGTGGGGTGCCTTCCCAGAAAACTGGAAGCCCTCCGCGGGCGCTTCGGGAACCGCGCGCACCAACGTTGAGCAGAAGTGGGCCGTAGCCGCAGAGAACTTAAGTGGCATTGGCGGATCCGCAGCCGGCGCTGTTGAACTCAAGGCCGACGGCTCGTTTGAAACCACGTTCACCGTCTCCAAGGCGCTGTTAAAAGCCAAGTACAGCGACCTTTCGGGCCTCAACCCAGGCGTATACACCTACGCAGGCCTTGGCTCGACGCAAGCGCAGTATGAAACCTCGGCTGCGCTCGCCTTCGCTGATGCTGAACCAGGCGGCGACAATGGCGACGACAGCACTGGTGATGGTGGCACTGGTGGCAACAACGGTGATGGTGGCAATGGCGACGACACCCCTCCCGTAGTGGCCGAGCCGTCGGTTACTGTCTCGAAGACCAAGTTCATTGGTGCCGAAGAGGCCGTGGTGACGGTTGCGGGTAAGAACTTTGATCCGTCGCTGGCGACGGGCGCGCGTCCTCCGTTGGCGGGTAAGCCTGCTGGCGCGTATGTGGTGTTTGGTGCGTTTGCTGATGAGTGGCAGCCGTCGAAGGGTGCTGGATCGAGCACGCGTCCGGTGAATGCGGGCCAGAAGTGGGCCGTGTCTGCTGGCGATATGGGCACTATTGGTGGTGCGAATGCTGGCGCGATTGAGTTGAAGGCTGATGGTTCGTTCACGGCGGAGCTCACTGTTTCTAAGGCTTTGCTCGAAGCGAAGCGCAGTGATCTGACTGGTTTGAACCCAGGTATCTATACCTACCCGGGCTCGGGAGCGACCCAAGCGAAGTACGAAACCTTCACCCCCATCGAGTTCGTTAGTTCGGATCCGTCCGTCACGGTTTCGAAGGTTGAGTTTGAAGCCGGCGAAGAAGCAGTGGTGACGGTCGACGGTAAGAACTTTGATCCATCGTTGGCAACGGGTGCGCGTCCTCCGTTGGCGGGTAAGCCTGCTGGCGCGTATGTTGTGTTTGGTGCGTTTGCTGATGAGTGGCAGCCTTCGAAAGGTGCTGGATCGAGCACGCGTCCGGTGAATGCGGGCCAGAAGTGGGCCGTGTCTGCTGG
>JAAZCT010000106.1 GCA_012513165.1 Actinomycetales bacterium | reverse complement strand
GAGCATATGAGGGCCCGCCGATGCAGAATGGCCCGTCAAAGCGATGGGCGCTACTGCCCCGACGCTCAGCCCAAACATCAGTGCCACGTGTTTCGGGTTCAGACTCCATCTGGCCCAGACCATCACGATAAGCACGAGCGTGAGCTGAACCAACGCAGCACGGCCATTTGAGAACTCTTGTACGAAATACCACAGTTGTCCCGCAGATACGCCCCAGAGTGGCTTCCCATTGATGTCCGACACCGTGGCGACGAAGAAACCCAGCGCGCTTACAAACCACACGAACGCAGAGACAGCAGCGAGTCGTACCGCTTGCACTGAAAGCCCTTCGAGGCTCGCTCCGTTGGGCAAGAGGAAAACAGCAACCATCAAGAACCCTACGCACGCCATAGCTGCAAGTTGTGAAAGTACCCGGAAAACAGGTATTCCCCACGCCACGACGGGCCCCGGATCCGGGATACCCTCAGGAAGCGACTCCGGAGCGCCCAGCACCACGAGCGTGACCGCAATCGTGGCGCCGACTGCCCAGATCAGCGCGAATAGGGTGGTTTGAGTCGATCGAGAGATCATTGAGTTGAATCGTTGCCTCGGGCCGAACTGCGGCTCCGAACAAATGCAGCCACCGCGATGGCCAAAACCATAACGAAGCCTCCCCAAGCCCAAGGGGCCGTCAGTAGCGAGCGGATGCCTCCGACCTCGTTCTGGGACGATGCTGATTCGTCGCCACCGGCGCTTTCATTGGAGTCTGGACTCAAACTTTGAGACGGCGAAGGCGACGGTTCGGCCGCTGAACCTTTAACAGTGAAGTCCGTCGATCCCTTGATCGGGTGTCCATCAGCAGACACCACACGAAATGAAACCACGTATTCGCCGCCAGCGATGGATTCGCCTTCAGGTGGAGTCACTATGAGCCGCGCGCCTTCCAGAGTCGACGTCCAGCCGTCCCGTTGTTTACCTTCATGACTAACTGTCACAAAGGCGGGATCTTTGAGGGTTTCGCTGAACGTGAACACCACGTGTTTTGGCGCCCCATCCACAGTTGAACCGGGCTCAGGATCAACACCAATCAGAGCCGCATGAGCGAATGCCGAAGTGCCCGCGGCAATCGTGTAGAGCCCACCCAAAAAGATGGCCAACAAAGATAAAGTAATCCGCTTCGTCACAACAACTCCGAACATAAAAGAAAGTGTGTTCCCACCATACCGAGACAGGTGTAGGTCAAGTGATCGGACAACGAATCAGGGGTCGTGGTTTTCACCACGGCCCCTGATTCACTGTTCACAACAGATCAAGCTTGCGCGTCCAAATCGGCTGCAACTCGACGATGCGCTTCCCAGATCTCTTCTGGCAGTCCGTCGAACTGTTCGAGGTGAGTCTTACGGAAGCCCATCTCTTGACGCCAGCGAGCATTGTCGATCGTCAGAACTTTGTCGAGATCGTCTTCGTCGATGTCCAAGCCATCCAAGTTGAGTTCTTCCTTAGTGGGAATCACGCCAACTGGAGTCCGGTTTCCGGCAACGTCGCCGTTGCGGTATTCCATGAGCCAGATCAACGCGCGAAGGTTCTCGCGGTATCCCGGCCACAGGAAGTGTCCGTCTTCGGCGTCGCGCTGGAACCAGTTGACGTGAGCGAACACGGGTTGATCCTTGGCCTGGCCAATGATGTCAAGCCAGTGCTGAGCGTAGCGGCCTTCAGAGTACGCCATGAAGGGACGCATCGACATCGGATCGTAGCGCAGTTGACCTTCAACACCTTCTGCAGCGAAGGTAGCTTCAGCGCCCAAGGTCAGACCGTCGTATACGCCTTCGGCCAGATCGTCGATTGCACGAACGAGTGGCTCACGATCGCGGGTACGGCCGCCGAAGATGATGCCGTCGATCGGTACACCTTTGGGATCGTTGTAATCGGGGGCAGCGTTCGGGATGTTCGCCATTGTGGTGGTGAAGCGGCTGTTTGGATGCGCCCAGGGGTCGCCTTTCTCCGCATCCGTTCGGTCGGCAATCGCGTTGCCCTTCCAGTCCAACCAACCGTCGAGGTCTGCTGGTGGCTCGTCGGTACGGCCTTCCCACCACACTTCTTGGGTCTTCGAGTTGTACGCCACGTTGGTGAACAAGGTTCCCGTTCCCGGAGCGATCGAATCGAGCGCAACTGGGTTGGTTTCCTCGTTAGTGTCTTTCGCAACACCAAACGCACCAAACTCGGGGTTCAATCCATAAATCTTGCCGTCTTCTTCATTGACCCAGAGCCAGGCGATGTCGTCGCCATAGAAGTCGACCGAATAACGGTCGCCGAGAGCATCAGGGGCCAGCGTCATCGCGAGGTTCGTCTTGCCCGAGGCGCTCGGGAATCCACCACAAATGTGGTAACGCTTCCCGGTTTGCTTGTCAGTGATGCCGATGAGCATGAATTGTTCGGCCAAGAACTTGCCCGAGGCTTGACCGTCGAAGCAAGCTTGGCGCAGACCGTGAGCGATCTTGCCCAAAAGCGCGTTTCCACCGTAAGAGGAACCGAAGTGCAAAATCGTGCGTTCGTCAGCAACTGTGACGAAGTAACGCTGATCGTCTGGGGTGCCCTGGCCAAGGTTTGGCAGATCGCCCGTTACGTGCACCGCACGCACAAACATTTCTGGGTTAGCGAGGTTCTCGATGAAGTCAACGCCAACGCGGGACATGCGGATCATGTGCAACACGACGGTGCGGTGATCGGTGAGTTCAACACCAGCAGCGAACTCTTCCAGTGGCGAACCGGGAGGGGCCATCAAGTAAGGAATCACGTACATCGTCTTGCCTTGCGAGGCGCCGGTCATACGCTCAACGAGCATCGGCTTCATCTCGGCGGCTGGACGCCAGTTGTTGTAAATACCCTTGTCTTCAGGGTTATTCGTGGCAACAATGGTGCGCTCTTCCGAGCGAGCAGTGTCTTTGTAGTAGCTCTGGGAGTAGTAGAGACCTTCGCCTGCTGGCTGGATCTCACCTGCTTCGAGCGACTCTTGAATCAAACGAGCGTCGTCATCAGCTGTGACAACTTCGATTCGTTCTGGCTGAGTGATCTCAGCCCAGTGACGTACGTATTCGCGTACGTGCGGGTTGTTCAGTCCAGCTTCGTCCAAGACCTTGTCAACGTCCACCATCAGTCTGCCTTCGTCCTCTCCTTCGAGCACGTGCTCGCACTTTGTTGCAGCGCGTGACCAAAGAGAGGGCCACTGCGCTGGGGCAATCTACCTAGTGAGGGTACCGCGCAAGGCGTCCGCGATGTTGGGCGGACACCAAAACTTCAGTGTCGGGTTCGTCTCATTCGCCTGTTTGCTGGTGCGTTCATGTCACTTTTGAGGGCAATCAGCGCAGTCCCTTTCCGCAAGAAACGTCCCGCCCCAAGTCGTGCGGACCCGGTCACTTTGGCAAAGGGCCCGTAAACCCCTCGACTGCGTCCCCCAACTGACTCAGGGCATTCGCAGCGACTTCAAAGTCAATAATCGGCCGCACATCCCCCGAGTTACTCACCCACCCCACGTCGGGCTCAAAACGGCGCACGATCTTTGCGGGAACCCCAGCAACAACGCTGTGGTCCGGAACCTCACCGCGCACTACAGCACCGGCTGCGACCACAACATTCCGACCGACCGTGGTTCCGGGAAGGATCACTGCGCCGTGTCCGATCCAACTGCCAGCGCCAATCGAGATGGGCTGGTGTTCGCCCATCTGCCTACCAACCGGGACGTTGGGATCTTGGTATCCATGACTCGCGTCAGAAATGAATACGTCTTTCCCGAGCCAAACGTCGTCACCCAGTTCGATTCGACCGTGTGCGGTCAGTGTGCATCTGGCCCCAACCACACATCGATCGCCGATCACCAGCGCGGAGTCCGCAAGAGTGGGCACTCCGGGCATGTATCCGACTGAAAGCGTTACATGTTCGCTAATCAGAGTGTTGTCGCCGATCGAAATCGACTGCTCGCCAAAGATGCTGCCTTGCGGAAAGGTGATCAGTGCGCCCCAACCAAAGTGCGCGAAGTGCTTCGCGGAACTCGTATCGGGACTAATCGAGCCGTACGTCTTGGCTATGCGGTGGATCCGTTGCCCGAGTGGATGCAGGATCCGACGCTTTCTTGACACCACTGCATCGTAGCCGGACTGGCTGGCAGAAATACAACCTTGACCCCGGGTTTCCGCCGTCCGCTCCTAGTCTTTAGTCCCGGTCAGAGCCGTCATAACGGGCAAGAGAACATCGTCAACGAGCGCTTCAGTAGCTTTAGGCTCGTAGGACGGCCGTCGGAAAAATACATCATGTCGAAACAAGATGATGGGAAGCAACTCGAGGGCACGCCCTAGAGGCACATCGCCAATTTCGCCGCGTACTCGAGCGGCGGCCAGAGCCATCTGCACTGCTTCTCGCGACATTTCGGCCGTCGTTTCTGTCATTTGTTTCATGAGGTCATCGTCAGCTTCCGCAATCATCCGACGAAACGCCGCCACGCCGGCTTGCTTGTTGTAAGTCTGGAGTGCCTCAAGAATGGCGATAAGGTCTTTGCGCAGCGAGCCCTTGGAGCGTTTCGGCATCTTGACCGGAGAGTTCCAAGTCCACGCGTCTAGAGCCATATGGGCTCGAGAACTGTATCGCCGATAGATCACGGGCTTGCTGGTTCGCGCTCGCCGAGCAACTCCCTCAAACGTCACGCCAGGGTAGCCGTTTTCTTTGAGTTCCTCGAGAATCGCAAGTCGAATGTCACGCACCAAATCTTTGGTGGTGCGGCGCGCAACTTGTCGCTCTTCCATCGCATCTCCTGCATCAAAGTGGTGGCCTGACCCGGACTCCCACCCGAAGATGCGACGCACGTATTTGGCAGTCCGAACTGAGTCCTATCCTACCGCGCTTGGGAGCCACAATGCGCCTTCGAAGGCAAAACTCAACTGAGCCGACACCGGCACACACTGCTCGGCCACATCGGAGGTACAGGCGAGCCCACGGCCGGAGCCGAGAGTAAGGCTAGGCTTTGCTTAGTGGTAGACATGGAGTCAGGAAATTATCGCTACACACATCAGGAGATTAGGCCTTGACCTCAAAAATAGGTGTCGTCATCGGGCAGGTAGGAACACCGCTCAGCCTCGAAACGCGCGAGGTGCGGCGTTATCTCAAAGAGTTCCTCTCAGACGAACGCATCATTGATCTCCCGCGAAGTCGTTGGTATCCGATCTTGCATAGTTTTGTCCTCCCTTTCCGTCCGCGAATGGTGGCGAAGCACTTCGGCGAGATTTGGACAAGCGAGGGTTCGCCACTCCTCAAAATTTCTATGGCACAGCGCGACGGAATCCAAGCCCGTCTGGGCGATCATTTTCAGGTGGAACTTGGATTGGCCTATAGCGAGCCGGGGCTCCAAGCAGCCATCTCCAATCTCGAGCAAGCCGGCATCCGAAAGATCATCGTCTTACCGATGTTTCCGCAGTACGCGAACAGCACAACTGCCTCGATCTATGACGCAACGATGTTCGCCGCACTCGGACGTAAAGCCCAAAAGCGAATGCCGAAGAAGAAGTTTTCCCCTACCTTGCGCTTCGTTCACCCGTTCTACGACGATCCTGAATACATCCAAGTTTTGGCAAATAGCGTCATGCGCCAACTGGCCGAGATTCCCCATGACTACGACCGAATCATCCTCAGCTTCCACGGTTTACCGAAGCGCTTCGTAGACGAGGGCGACCCTTACATTGAGCAGTGCCACAGGACGGGCGAACTGCTCGCGAAGGAACTTGGTTGGGACAGCGGAACGATAGAGGTTGCGTTCCAGTCCCGGTTTGGCCGCACTGAATGGGTGAAACCGTACCTGCAGCCACGGCTCGAGAAACTGCACTCCGACGGCGTGAAAGCCCCTGTGATCGTCTCGCCCGGTTTTACGACTGACTGCCTCGAGACTTTGCACGAACTCGGGATCGGTGGCCGCGAACTGTTTGAACAAGGTGGCGGCGATCCCGAGAGGTATCGGACGCTGGCGTGCCTCAACGACGATCCTGATTGGCTTGACTACGCAGCTGATTTGATTCGCAGTAACGCCGCGGGCTGGTGAACTAATCGTTTGAAGCGAATGATCGTGCCATTTTGATGCAGATCGAAGTTCAGTACAGCCATAATTTTGACCCTAGGTGTGACTGCCAGGCAGCCAAAGAGGTAGTTTTACTCTGAAATAGACGACTACGTGTCACCTGATTCATTGACGAGCGGACCCGTTCGAACCCAAAGCGACTTGGGTGCTCCCAACGAGCACAACGGAAGCACATCTACCAAAACCATGACTACAAAACGGCCACCAGAAACCGAGCCGCGCCCTCGCGCCACCATGCCGCCATATGCAGGAGGACGCTCAGGGTCCGTAGCCGAAATCATCGGCAAGGGGTTCAGGCCCGACATTCAGGGCCTACGGGCAGTGGCTGTCGTGTCAGTAGTGCTCGCCCACGCTGGCGTGCCTGGCGTTGCCGGCGGTTTCATCGGCGTCGACTTGTTTTTTGTCTTGTCAGGCTTTCTGATCAGCGGACTGTTGGTGCGGGAGTTGGAAAAACGAGGCCACATTTCGCTTCTTGAGTTTTGGTCACGGCGCGCCCGACGCCTGCTGCCCGCTTCGGCACTAGTACTCGCCGCGACGGCTGTGTCGGTATACGTGTTCCTGCCGATAACTTGGCGACTTTCAGCGTTGACCGACATCGTCTGGTCTTCGTTGTTTGCGGCAAACTGGCGTTTCGCTTTGACTCAAGCCGACTATTTCGCCGACACCTCACAAGTCAGCCCGGTCCTCCATTTTTGGTCCTTGGGGGTTGAAGAACAGTTCTACTTTGTTTGGCCATTCCTCGTAGTTATTGCGGGCCTCGTATCGGTCCGGCTGAAATCACGGGCACACGTGACAATACGGACAACGATCGCCGTTCTGAGCGCCATCGTGTGCTTAGCGTCTTTCGCCTATTCGGTCTGGATTCTCCAAACGAATCAACCCATGGCCTACTACGGCACGTTTTCTCGAGTCTGGCAGTTGTCTCTGGGCGCACTGCTGGCAGCTTTGGCGCCGTGGCTCACAT
>JAAZCT010000105.1 GCA_012513165.1 Actinomycetales bacterium | reverse complement strand
GGCCACGCAACTGGCCGACTTGGCCGCTCTCGGCCTCGAATCCGAAGGCCCGATCGTGCGCCAGTCCGAACGGCTGCACTTGTACGAGCGAGCGATCGAGCACCTCGTTTCCGAGGGTCATACCTACGAGTGTTTTTGTACGCGCCGCGAGATACTCGAGGCCGCGTCCGCCCCTCATCAGCGACCCGGCGCCTATCCGGGGACGTGTCGCGACTTGTGCGCAGCAGACCGTGACCGCCTGCGCCTCGAACGTCCCGGAGCGTTGCGTCTGCGCTCCGAGGAAACGCACTGGACGATCACGGACGAACTACATGGCCCGATTGTGGGCGAGTTGGACGATCTGGTGATCCGACGCAACGACGGTACCCCCGCCTACAACCTGGCCGTTGTGCTAGACGACGCCTGGCAGGAGGTGGGGCAGGTGGTGCGCGGGGACGACCTGCTGTTCGCGTCTGGCCCGCAGGCGTATGTGGCGAGCGTGCTGGGGGTGAACGTGCCCGAATATGTGCACGTTCCGCTAGCGCTCAACGCCGACGGCAAACGTCTCGCGAAGCGTGACGGAGCGGTGACCTTGCGCGATCTTCCTGCTCGTGAGGCGTGGCGGTTGATCACCGAATCGTTGGGGCTTTTCGGCGATACTCCTGCGGATCTGTTGCCACAGTTCTCGCTCGCCCAGCTCGGGCGAGAGCCGTGGATCGTAGAACCGGCCAGTTGGGACTGACCCCGATTTGGGCGGGGCACCGATCGTGCGTTAGAGTTGCGTTCGCAGTGTTTCACTGCAATGGCCCCGTGGCGCAGTTGGTTAGCGCGCCGCCCTGTCACGGCGGAGGTCGCGGGTTCGAGTCCCGTCGGGGTCGCAAAACATTGAGGGTCCACACTTCTGGTGTGGGCCCTCAGTTGTTTTGTCGGTGGCAGCTGGCATCCTGCATTCCATGAGTGATCCTGACCAGAAGTCCACCTACGCTGCCGAAGATTTGGTGGAGGCCTGGTTGGATGCCAGCCTCATCCGGGGCGGCGAGGTCACGGTCACGCTGAAACATGCGGGCAGCGCTCACTCGGTCACCTACAACCCCGAGACCGAGCCTCGCTTCAGCGACCCGCACGATGTCTCCGGGTTCGTCACGCTGGTGATGGCTCGCTTGCGGGATCAAGCCGGACAATTCGGCAGTAACTATCGCGATCGCGAATTTAAGCCGGTCCACGTGCGCGAAGGGCGTAGTTTCAAGAAAGCCACCTATCGCGACGGGGTCATTTTCTTACCCACGCGCAAAGCCGGAGGCGCGTGGGCCTTGCGCGGTTTTGTGGTGCTGCACGAGTTGGCCCATCACCTGAATACGGGCGTCGACGGCACGATCATTGACCATCACGGCGAGGGTTTTCGCGACACGTTCGTCAAGATTCTCGAAGACATCGGCTGGACGGAGATCGCGTCGATGTTGCGTGACGCCTACCGCGAGATTGGTCTCGATCAGCAACACCCGGCCGACGAAGGCATGCTGGCGAAGGTTGGCAAGCTCTTGCGGCACGCTGAAGGCGCGTCCACCGAAGCTGAACGCGATGCTTTCTTCTCTAAAGCTCAAGAACTCGCTACGGCACATTCGATCGAGTTGGCGGTCGCTCGTGCCGCTCACGAGAAGGGCGAAGCCGAGCTCTCGCCAACGTTTGAGTCGATCCGCCTCGGGCATCGCGGCCAACCCTCGAACGTGCGTTTCGTGTCGCTGATGTTGGCGATCGCGCGGGCGAACGATCTACGATGCAGCATCCGCGGCGACAACACTGGCGTCAGCTTGTTTGGATTCCCCGGCGACATCGAGGTGACTAAAGCGCTTTACGCCACCCTGGCGATTCAGATGGTGGCCGATGCCGACGCCTACATTCGTTCAGGCGCGCACCGCCCGGTGCACGGGCGCACGGCCCGCGCCGCGTTCTATCAAGGGTGGACGAGTCGGATCGGGCAACGCCTCACGGAAGCCAAACAGTATGCAACCGATCAGGCTGCGGCTTTGAACAAGCCGGATCCGAGTCGCGATGAAACACTCAGCACCTCGACGGCGCTGGCGCTCAAAGCCAAGGAAGTCGAAGTCGACGACTATTACGAATACATGAAACGCCAGCAGGGTGTGCGCGGCACCTGGCGCGGGGGCAGTCAGATCAACGACTCCCGTTCGGCAGCGCGCGGGCGGGCCGCTGCGAACCGGGCCCGCCTCGGCAGCGAGAAAGCCATCGCTACGTAGCGCGCGGCTGTTAGGCCGTTAACCGAATCGCTCGCGCGGCAGGTCAGCGCGGCTGTTTCCGGTAGTCCAGATCCTGATAATCGAGGTGCTTATCAATCCATGCCTGGACGAACGGACAGATCGGCAGAGCGAGGGTTTCGCGGGCGCGAATATCGTCCATGGCTTCTTTGATCAGCGCACCGGCAATACCCTTGCCTTCATTTCCGGGCAAGATTTCGGTGTGGGTGAACACCACCAGTTCTCCGGTGTCTTCGTACTCAGCAAAACCAGCCAAGACGTCGTCTTCCACGATTTCCCAACGGGATTCTGCCGTGTTGTTCCGTATGGTTCTAGCCATGTCTCGCTCCTCGTTTCGATTGGCTTGCGACCCAAGAGAACCTCTGCAAGTGGTTGGTTCCGCTTGGGCCTACCGCGATCCTAGGGGCTAGCGCGCATCTGCGCGATCGTTTCGACTCGGCGCAACCGTTACGCGTTCACGCCAGTCGGCACCTGAGGGCGGCCTTTACTGATCAGCCCCACCAGCGCTTCGCCGATCTCCCAGAGGGCCACAGCAATCGCGCCGACGATAACGATGTTCATCGTGATCGTGAGGCCCTCGGAACCCATGCCAACCTTCTCGATGAACACCGCACTCAAGAGTTGTTCGGTTCGAGCCAAGTAGACCAATGACACTGTGAGAACGAGAGAAAGTATTACAGCCGAAGCAGCGGTCCCGATCGTCCAGCCGGACCGGTACTTCCATATCTCGAGCACAGCCGAGGCGATGCACACCGCGATCAGCAGCGGTAGCCAGAACGACCACAGGTCGAGGCTCAGCACCGGCACCGGCTCTGAACTTCTGATCCAGACGAACTGCGCTTGCAGCACCAGTAAGGCGGCCATCACGAGACTAAATATCGCCCCGCCGATGGCATCTCCCTTGGATAGTGCCGTTTCTACTGGTAACACGGGAAGTTCGTCGAGAGTCCATTGGTCACTCGCATCGTTGTGGGTGACGCGGTCCACGATCGCGAACGAAAGGGTGGTCCAGAAGGCCACGTGCAAGGCCACCGAGAACGCGGTCCCGAGGAACGTCGTCACAACGTTTGTCATGGAGTTTTCGTCGAGCGCTTCGGCCAGAGCGGCGATCACGGAAATGATCGGCACCACCCAGATGAGAACGTTGAACGTCACTCGCTTCCACACGAAGTAGTAGCGCGGTCCGATCAACTGTGTGGGGCCGGTGGCGTAACGGGTGGCGAAAGCTGTGGGTGAGCCGAGCGAGGTGAGCACTTCGCGCTCCGCTTGCGCCGGGTCGGCTCCGTTTGCGACATGATCTTCGATCGTGTCGGCGATGGTGGAGCGAAGTTCGGTGGCGATATCGGCGCGAGTCGCTTCGGGCATATCGCGGGACACTGCGTAGATGTAACGGTCCGTGAGTTGTTCGTTCTTGCTCATGGTTGCTCTCCTTCGACGTTCTGCTCCTCGCCGCGAGGCGACTGAAGGCTGGTCATTGCTTTGTTGATGTCGGCAAGATCGTTCGTCAACACATCGATGACGAGGTCGCCGTGCGTGCTGGTTTGGTAGACCTTGCGCGGCCGGGTTTCTTCGGTGTTCCATTCGCTGGTGAGCAGGCCTTGATCTTCGAGTCGACGCAAGAGCGGGTAGAGCGTGTTCGCATCGACGTCGATTCCGTGCTCGGCCAAACTGCCGAGCAGCGCGTATCCGTAGCTAGGTTCGCGTAGTGCGATCAGGCTGGCGAGGACGACTGTGCCGCGGCGAATCTCTTGGCGATGCGTGCGCAGTACGTCTTCACTGACGCCGCCATTCGAAATACTCACACTCACACGATACTGTGTGTCGCACACTATTGCAACTGTGTGAGATTTCGGGAAAACGCGTTCAGATCTGCTCTCATACGCCACAGAGAGTCGCCTGCAATTCCAGTCAAAACCCCTACTCTCCAGCCTCATCCCTCACATTGCAGGCCATATGTTGATACGTTGGAAAGGCGGCGCGAGCGTTCACCGGACGTCTCGAGACGTGCTTTCTTGGGCAAGTGTCCGAGCTTGCTCGCTTGGTTAGATGGTCTGCGCGTCGCGGACCTAGTTCGACGAAAAGACGTCGGGCGATACCGACCAGGAGAGCGCAATGCCCGTCATCGAGGCGCACAACGTCTACAAGATCTTTGGACGAAAACCTGAGCGCGGTGTATCGCAACTCCAGCAG
>JAAZCT010000104.1 GCA_012513165.1 Actinomycetales bacterium | reverse complement strand
TATCGACTGGCAGCCCGCCGGCACCGGACGTCGCATCGATCACCACCAGCGCGTCTGAATCAATGCCCGCGGGGCGCTGCACCGGCACCATCACGCCAGTGGAGGTTTCGTTGTGAGCCCAGGCGTAGACATCGATGCCGTCGCTCGCCTGGGGAACGGGGCGAGTGGTGAAGTCTGACTCGATGATCTCGGGGTCGGCCAGGAACGGTGCGTTCGCGACGGCTTTCGCGAACTTGGAGGTGAACTCGCCGTGCACCAGATGCTGGCTGCGCTTCTCGATCAACCCGAACACGGCCGCATCGAAGAACGCGTGCGACCCGCCCACACCCAACACGACTTCGTAGCCCTCAGGGATCGAAAAGAGCTGGTCCAAGCCCGAACGAATCGAGCCGACAAGGTTCTTCACCGGATCGGCGCGGTGAGACGTGCCCATCAGCGTGGGGCCGGATTCAGCCAGGGCGGTCAAGGCCTCGGGACGGATCTTGGACGGGCCAGAACCGAAACGTCCATCGCGGGGCATAAGGTCGGCTGGAATCTTCATACAGGCATTCTCTCAGGGCTAGGCCCGACGTCGGCGGAGTAGTGCCAATGGCCCATCTGGGCTACTCGTTTAAGCAAGCACAGGACGAGGCCGATACGATGCCATCATGGCAGGACAGTCGCAAGAAGTGAACCTCGCTGAGGGCTTTGACCCTCAATTCGAGGCATGGGAGAAAGCCACCGCAGCAGTTCTTCGGAAATCGAGGAAGCTAGCGGAGGACGCACCGGACTCTGAGTTGTGGGAGATCCTGTCTCACGTGACGCTCGACGAGATCGAGATCACCCCCCTAGGAACCCCCAACCAGACCTCAGACCTGCCGTCGACGGGACTGCCCGGGCAGGCCCCGTACACGCGCGGTTCCATGACAGGCGATGACACTCTTGCCGGCTGGGACATCCGCGGCTGGTTCATCGATCCGAAGACCGACGCCGAAGCGATCACCGCTGAACTCGAGAACGGCGCGAACTCGCTGTGGCTCACGTTAGGCGAATCGGGTATCCCAGTAGATCGCCTCGCAACCTTGCTCGAACCGGTTTACCTCGATTTGGCTCCCGTCGTATTGGACGCTCCGGAAGATCCGCTGGCAGCAGCGCGTGAGTTCGTTCGCATCGTGGCAGACAAGGCCGCCGGAGTGCACCGCAACTCGTGCCTGGGCGTAGACCCCGCAGGCAACCGTTGGCGCCGTGGTGGCGCTGGCCAGTTGGCGCTGGCGATCGATGCCGCGAAGCTCGCACAACCGTTAGGCATCCGCGGAGTCCTCGTCGACGCCACGGTTGCGCACGAACAGGGCGCCTCCGAGGTGCAAGAACTCGCTTGGTCGATGATGGTCGCCGTCACCTACCTGCGGGCACTGACCGAGGCCGGACTCAGCGTCGACGAAGCCGCAGCGCAACTTGAATTCCGATACGCCGCGACCGACAACCAATTCCTGACGATCGCCAAGATCCGCGCGGCTCGCGCTTTGTGGAACCAGGTCGCTGAACTGTCGGGCGTGAGCGAAGCTGCTCGGGCCCAGCATCAGCACGTGGTCACCTCGCGCCCGATGATGGCGCGCTACGACAGCTACACCAACATGCTTCGCACCACCGTGGCCACCTTGGCTGCCGGTGTTGGCGGAGCCGCTGCTGTGACCGTGCTGCCCTTCGATGAGCCACTCGGCCTGCCGACGCCCTTCAGCCGGCGCATCGCGCGAAACACGTCCAGCCTGCTGATTCACGAGTCGCACGTCGCTAAGGTGATCGACCCGGCGGGCGGCTCGCACGCGATCGAGAAACTCACCGACGATCTCTGCATGGCCGCCTGGGCGCTGTTCGGCGAACTCGACGGCCTCGATGAGCTCGAAGGCGTAGACGATCTGGACGCAGCCATCGCGCGCCTCGACGAACTCGTTGCCGACACCCGCGAGGCTCGCGCTGCGCAGATCGCTCACCGCACCATGCCGATCACCGGCGTGAGCGAGTTCCCCAACTTGGGCGAAAAACTTCTGGCTCGCGAACCGTACCCACAAGCGCCGAGCATTTACCGCTATGCAGCCGACTACGAGGCGCTGCGTGACGAGCCTGCCGAAGCCCCGGTGTTCCTGGCAACGCTCGGCCCAGTCGCTTCGCACACAGCTCGGGCCACCTTCGTCACCAACTTGTTCGCCTCGGGCGGGGTCTCGGTTGGAGTTGCGGGCGCAACCGAAGACACAAACGAAGTCATTGAACGCTGGAAAGAAGCTGGCCAACCGCCGGTGGTGTGTCTCGCCGGAGCCGATTCGTCCTACACCGAATGGGGTGCGGATGTGATCGCGAAACTGCGCGAAGCCGGTGCCACGCATGTGATCGTGGCGGGAGCAAACAAGCTGGCTGCCGACGACACGGCAGCAGTAGGACTTGACGCTTTGGCCTTCTTGGCTCGGACCCGAGAGGAGCTGTCTCGATGAGTATCCCCACAAACTTTGGTGCCCAGCCGTGGCAGTCGCCTGAAGGCATCGGCATCAAGCGCCTTTACACCGGTGACGATCTTGCCGGACTCGACGCGCTCGACACGTTCCCGGGCTTGGCGCCGTTCCTGCGCGGGCCTTACCCAGCGATGTACACGACCCAGCCGTGGACCGTGCGCCAGTACGCTGGCTTCTCGACGGCCAAGGAATCGAACGCGTTCTATCGCCGCAACCTGGCTGCTGGCCAGAAGGGCCTGTCGGTCGCCTTCGACCTCGCCACGCACCGTGGCTACGACTCAGACAACCCTCGCGTGGTCGGCGACGTGGGCATGGCCGGCGTCGCGATCGACTCGATCTATGACACGCGTCAACTGTTTGAAGGCATCCCGCTGGATCAGATGAGCGTGTCGATGACGATGAACGGCGCAGTGCTTCCCGTGCTGGCGCTCTACATCGTCGCCGCCGAAGAGCAAGGCGTCAGCCCCGACAAACTCACGGGCACCATCCAGAACGACATCCTCAAAGAGTTCATGGTGCGCAACACCTACATCTATCCGCCGTCGCCCAGTATGCGGATCATCTCGGACATCTTCGCCTACACGGCGCACAAGATGCCGCGCTTCAACTCGATCTCGATTTCCGGCTATCACATTCAAGAAGCTGGAGCTACGAACGATCTGGAACTGGCATACACGCTGGCTGATGGTGTCGAGTACATCCGGGCGGGCTTGGATGTCGGCCTCGACATTGACGCGTTCGCGCCACGCTTGAGCTTCTTCTGGGCTATTGGCATGAACTTCTATATGGAGATCGCCAAGATGCGCGCGGCGCGCGCCTTGTGGGCCAGGCTCGTGAGCGACTTCAACCCGAAGAACCCGAAGTCCTTGAGCCTGCGTACGCACAGCCAGACCTCCGGCTGGAGTTTGACCGCCCAAGATGTGTTCAACAATGTGCAACGCACCGCGATCGAAGCGATGGCGGCAACCCAGGGCCACACCCAGAGCCTGCACACCAATGCGCTGGACGAAGCGATCGCGCTTCCGACAGACTTCAGCGCTCGTATTGCGCGAAACACTCAGTTGCTGTTGCAGCAAGAGTCGGGCACGACCAACTCGATCGACCCGTGGGGCGGTTCCTACTACGT
>JAAZCT010000103.1 GCA_012513165.1 Actinomycetales bacterium | reverse complement strand
GGCGGTCGGTGTTCACTCCGAAACCGCGAGCCGCTTCGATCCCGAAATGCGGCACCCCCACCACCGCGCTCCAGGCGCCCGCAGTAGACGGGCCGGCCATCACCAGCATGGCGAGGCTGGGCGATTGCACACAGTACGTGCCGCCCGAACGCAGTTCGAGCAGTTCAGCCAAAACGGGATGAGTGGGCATCGGCCACCGCGCGGCAGGCCCTTCCATTCGTTGGCCTTGGGCCTTCAGATCAGCGATGACCGCACTGGCAGAAGACGACATTCACCTAGTATCGAACATATGTTCGAATAGGTCAATATTGACCCGGCTACTTATGCGGTTTTCCGCCTCCGAATGACGACGCCAAAGCTTGGCCCATCCAGGTCCGGTATTCCAATGGCGAGGGCTCGCCGAGTGGCCGCGGGGGCACGCTTCCGCACACAACGATCACGTTTCCAGAACGCTTGCCTTTGTAGGTGGCCGGCTCCATCCCCACCAACGGCGAACCTAGGTCACGGGAAACCGCAACGAAGTCGCGCACTGCTTGAAATGGCGGCTTGTCGACGAGGTTCGCGATAAAGATGCCTCCGGGAGACAGGACTCGTCTGACTTGTTCAACAAACGACTGGGATGTCAGGTCAGTCGGAACCAGCCCGCCGTCGAAGGCGTCCAGAATCACGACGTCCCACGATTCGTCACGCAGCGCCAGTATCCCTTCTTGGCCGGTGACGGGCCGGACTTTGATGCCACTGCGGGCGGGCAGCGGCGCTTCGGCTCGCACCTGTTCGATGAGTTCGACACAGGGCTCCAGCACGACTTGCGCCGAACGAGGTCTGGTCGCGGCCACATAGCGCGGCAGGGTCATCGCAGCTCCGCCCACATGCAGCACCCGCAGACGGCCTTCGGGCATCGCGTCGATCACGTCAGCAATGCGACGCATGTAATCAAACACGAGGTTCGTCGGATCGTTGACGTCGCCGGCCGACTGTTGCATTCCGTCCATATCGAGGACATACAAGTCTTGGCTCACAGTGTCTTCAGCGTCCCTTCGCCAGCAACTCGCATACTATCCGCGCCCGCACCGTGCCCCTGCCCAAGAGGCCACCGCCGGAACAAACCCAAGATCAGCCGAGTTTGATGGAACCGCCAGGGATCGCCTCGAGCAACTTGCGGGTGTACTCCTCGCGCGGCGAGTCGAACACTTCAGCCACAGAAGCGTGCTCGACGACCTTGCCTGACTGCATCACGACGACATCGTCAGCGATCTGACGCACTACGGCCAGATCATGCGTGATGAACAAGTAACTCAAGCCCAGTTCGGATTGCAGATCGTTCAACAACGTCAGGATTTGAGCCTGCACCAAAACGTCGAGCGCCGAGACGGCCTCATCGCAAATCACAACGCTGGGCTCAAGTGCCAGAGCGCGCGCGATGGCTACCCGTTGGCGTTGACCGCCAGACAGTTCGTGCGGGTAGCGGGTCATCACCGAGGACGGCAGCGACACCTTCTCGAGCAGATCGCGCACCCGCGCTTCTTGGCTAGCCTGATCGCCAATCTTGTGCACTACCAACGGTTCAGCAATCGACCCATAGATCGACACGAGCGGATCGAGCGAAGCATAAGGATTCTGAAACACCGGCTGAATCTGGCGCCGGAAGGCTAACTGTTCTTCTTTGCCTTGAAG
>JAAZCT010000102.1 GCA_012513165.1 Actinomycetales bacterium | reverse complement strand
GTCTGGGTGCACCCGATCCGACTCGACGCGCCAGCATCCTCGCCGCCCTCAAAGCCGATCAGCCGGCCGAACCCTACTCGCTCGGCGAGTTCTCAATGCGTCCCGAACCCGACGCCCACATGGCCGGCATCGAACGAATCCTCGAACACATCAACGCGGGCGATATTTTCCAAGCGAACCTGTGCACCCGGATCGAAGCAACGTTCGACGGCGACCCGCTGGACGTGTTTTGTCGAGGCGTCGACGCGCTTGCACCGGCCTATGCGGCGTTCGTGGCTGGGTCCGAGGGCGCGATCGCGAGTTTCTCGCCGGAGTTGTTCGTTCGGCGCACGGGCGATTCGATTCTGACGTCACCCATCAAAGGCACCGCTACTCTCGATACGGATCCTCACGAGTTGGCGAACTCGGCGAAAAACCGGGCTGAAAACGTCATGATCGTAGACCTAATGCGCAACGACATCGGCCGCATTTGCCAGCCCGGTTCAGTCCGGGTTCCCGCACTGAACCGGGTGGAAAAGCACACCGTGTGGCATCTGGTGTCTGACGTGGTCGGCAACCTCTCCCCGGACGTCTCCGACTCTGACATCATCGCCGCCACGTTCCCGCCCGGTTCGGTGACGGGCGCACCCAAGATTCGGGCGATGCAACTGATCAACGAGATCGAACCGACCGCGCGCGAGGCGTATACCGGTGCGATCGGGTTCGTCAGTTCCGCCTTGGGTATGGAGTTGAACGTCGCGATCCGCACGTTCGAGTTCGCGCAGGACGCGCACGGCCAGCAGCAGGTGTGGCTGGGTGTGGGCGGAGGGATCGTGGCCGATTCGGATCCACACGACGAACTGGTCGAGTGCTTGAACAAGGCCCAGCCGCTGCTCGACGCGATCGGTGGGCACTTGCCCGTCACGATGCAGTCAAAGTCTGAACCCGAACCGGCGGTGCGCTCAATGCCACCCGCACCGCACGCAGACGTGACTTTGGGCGTGTTCGAGACGGTGTTGGTTACGGACGGCACGGCGGCCGATCTCGAGGCGCATCTGGCTCGGCTCGATTTGAGCTGTCGGGCCATCTATGGCGCACCGATTCCGGCGGGTCTCGCGGAACGCATCCACGCCCACATCGCAAACTTGGGCGGCACGCACCGACTCAACCTCACCGTCACGCCCGGCGACGCACGCCCCGAGGTGGCGATCGCGAGCGTCCCCGTCAGTCTCGCGCCGGAAGAGTGGGCGCTAGTTCCGCGCATCCTGCCGGGCGGGCAAGGGCAACACAAATGGGTTGACCGTGCGTTGCTCGCGAGTTCTGCCCAGACCGAGCCGCTCTTGTTGGATGAGGACGGCAGCATCCTCGAGACGGCTCGCGCGAACATTTTTCTCGTGATGGACGACGGACTACATACGCCGGCACTCGACGGCCGGATCCTGCCTGGCACGATGCGTCGGCGCGTGATCGAGAGGGCGCAAAGGCTGGGGATTCCGGTGTTTCAACACCGGCTTACCAGCAGCGATCTGGCCCGAGCTCATGAAGTGTTCGCGACGAATGCGTTGCGGGGCATCGTGCCAATCACCAGTTGCCAAGGGATCGGCACGTGGCCGACCGGTCCGGTACACGCGCAACTCGCGCACTCCGGCGAATCGCCGGGTCACGTCACACCTACGCCAAGCGCCACCACCACTCGGTTGTTGTTCATCGACAACTACGACTCGTTCGTGTTCAACCTGGTGCAATATGCCGGCGAGTTGGGTGCCACCACGCGAGTCATTCGCAACGACGCACACACGCTCGCCGACGTGCTGGAGTTGGTTGCGCGCGAGCAGATCACCCACCTGATCGTTTCGCCCGGACCCGGCACTCCCACAGACGCGGGCATCAGCGAAGCGCTCATCCACGCGCTCGCCGGTCACATACCAATCTTGGGCGTGTGCTTGGGCCATCAGGCCATCGTCGAAGTGTTCGGCGGCGACGTGGCTCGAGGAGTGCGGCCCGTGCACGGTAAAGCGTCGCTCATCCACCACGATCAAACCGGCATCTTTGCTGGGCTGGCGAGCCCGATCGTTTGCGGGCGCTACCACTCACTCGTGGCCACCAGCCTTGGTCCCGAACTGCGGGCCACCGCCCACACGGCCGACGGCACCGTCATGGCGGTGCAACACCGCGAGCACCCGATCTTCGGCGTTCAGTTCCATCCCGAGTCGATCCTCACTTCGCGCGGGCACGCGATGATCGAAAACTTCCTGCGATTCACGAACCCGTAACTGAAGGGTCCTTCAACACGCGATCGGGAACACAGCGACGTTGAATTTCAGTCGGACTCAGGCTGAATAAATAGGTCAAACGAATACGCGCCAATCCGGTTATCAGCCGAGAAATACTCCAAGACATAGTCCCCAGCAGCAAGATCAGTAAACAACATATCCGTAGAGCAATGCTCGTTCTTCATCACGACTTCTTCAGAATCCAAAAGACGCCAACGCGCACGACCTAACAGATTCGCGGGACAAGCCACGCTATCGAGCATCACCGACCGACCACCCACAGGAACACTAAACGCATACCGATCCCGCGACGCCACTGGCCTTGACCCCGCTGGGTGGACACCTTGTAAGAGAGGATGTTCGTTATGGGAAGGCAGCGTCGGGAGTTTTCTCCTGAATATAAGGATGAGGCCGTAAAACTGGTGGTTAATACGGGTCGGCCTGTTGCTGTGGTCGCT
>JAAZCT010000101.1 GCA_012513165.1 Actinomycetales bacterium | reverse complement strand
GATGTAGGTGGAGAAGCCGGCCCGGTCTCACGAACTACGGTAGCCACCTATGTTGATGAATTAGCGAGACTGCATCTGTTGGATAACTCGGAAGCGTGGCGGCCACACATGCGTTCACGAGCGCGTTTGCGGTCAGCCCCGGTCAGGTACTTCGTGGACCCTTCTTTGGGAACGGCTGCACTTGGGGTTGGCAGCGATGACCTGATCGCCGACCCGCAAGCATTGGGTTTTCACTTTGAAGCGCTCGTCGTTCGAGATCTACGCATTTATGCGCAGCTATTGGATGCACGAGTTGACTCGTGGCGAGACTCAAATGGAAACGAAGTCGACGCTATCGTCCATACCGGACCGAATAAATGGGCAGCTTTTGAGGTCAAACTCAATCCTGATTCCGTCAATGATGCTGCGCATTCGCTCTTGAGGTTCAAAGAAAATGTCGATACGTCACGTCATGGGGAGCCATCCTGCTTGGGCGTCATTACGAGTACCGGTGTTGGGGGTCTTCGTGATGACGGAGTCCACGTCATTCCGATCGGGTGTTTGGGGCCGTAGCGCGCGGTACGGGCCTCTAGTACGTCTGTCCCGAAATCGCAGGCCGAACTTTGAGAGGCTACGCGCGGCGGCGGATTGTTTCGCGCTTGAGCTCGTCCACGGCCGTCTCGTAGGCAGCGACGAGCGCTTGAACCGTGAGCGGCTTGAACCGTTCGATCATCGTCGCGAGCAACTCGGGCGACTGGCCGGACGTCTTCAAGTTCGGCCACACCTGCGTGCGGAACAACTCGGTGAGCTCTTTCGCCAGGGACGCGCCGTGCGCTTCGATGATGGTGCGCGAGGCAAGCGCGGCCTCGGTGGTCAACTGGGCGTCGAGGAACCCCAAACCGATCGAGAAGTTGTTCGATGTGACCGTGAACTTGTCTTCAGCCGGAGTCGGCTCGACCACTCCGAGGGCGATCAGCATTTCCAGATCGTCGTCGGACAATGCGTGACCAGCGCGCGACTCCAACTCACTGCGCTCGACCAGTTCCGGCAAATCCGGCATCCACGGCGCCAACAAAGCGCGATGCACCGCGATCTCTGCTGGGGTCGCAGTGTCGGGGATCTGCTGCAAATAGCGTTCGATGGCTTGCAGGGTGAAACCGTGCGCCTGCAGTTCGCGCACCAACTCGAGCCGAGCCACGTGATCGGGCCCGTACCAACCGTTTCGCCCCTCGCGCCGAGGTGCCGGAATCAGGCCGCGACCCGTATAGAAACGAATCGTGCGCGCAGACATGCCAAGCCGATCGGCGAATTGTTCGATGCTGAGTTCATCGGTGGCAGGAACGCTCATATGCAAAAACTACCCCCTCGGTCTAGTTCTTTGACAGTATTGGTGTCACAATCGGTTCAAAGCCCAATCCGACCCGAGGACGGTCATGACAGAAGCATTCATTTACGACGCAATTCGTACGCCGCGCGGGCGCGGCAAGAAAACAGGTTCGCTCCACGAGGTCAAGCCGATCTCGTTGGTGAACGGCCTGTTGAACGAACTCAAAGCCCGCAACGAAAATCTTGTAGCCAACGAAGTAGACGACGTCATCCTTGGTGTCGTCTCCCCCGTGGGCGATCAGGGTGCAGACATCGCCCGCACCGCAGTACTCGCTTCCGGTTTCGGTGAGCAAGTTGCTGGCGTGCAGCTCAACCGGTTCTGCGCCTCCGGTCTCGAAGCAGTCAACCAAGCCGCCGCACGCGTGCGTTCGGGTTGGGAAGACTTGATCGTCGCCGGTGGTGTCGAGTCCATGAGTCGCGTGCCATGGCATCCGACGGTGGACCGTGGGCCATGGACCCACGCACCTCGTTCGATTCGGCCTTCGTGCCCCAAGGCATCAGCGCCGACCTCATCGCCACCGTTGAGGGATACTCGCGTGAACAGGTCGACGCATTCGCTGTTGAATCCCAAATCCGCGCTGTGGCCGCGATCAAGGAAGGTCGCTTCAACAAGTCGATCGTTCCGGTGAAGGACGCTGCCGGCGTCACGATCCTCGATCACGACGAGTTCGTCCGCGAAGGCACCACGCTCGAATCGCTGTCGGGCCTCAAGCCTTCCTTCAAGGACCTTGGCGAAATGGGCGGCTTCAACGCTGTCGCACTTCAGAAGTACATCGACGTTCCAGAAATCAACCACGTTCACCACGCTGGCAACAGCTCGGGAATCGTGGACGGTGCTGGCGTCGTATTGATCGGTTCGGAAGCTGCTGGCCAACGTCACGGAATGACGCCTCGCGCGCGCATCGTGTCCACCGCCGTCATCGGTTCGGAACCCACCATCATGTTGACGGGACCTGGCCCCGCTGCCAAGAAGGCACTCGCGAAAGCCAACCTGTCGATCGAAGACATCGATCTGATCGAAATCAACGAGGCGTTCGCCGCCGTCGCCATGAAGCTCATGCGCGACCTCGACGACTACCCCTACGACCAGACCAACGTCAACGGTGGCGCCATTGCGATGGGCCACCCGCTCGGCGCAACTGGTGCGATGATCTTGGGCACCCTCGTTGATGAACTTGAGCGTCGTCAGAAGCGTTACGGCCTCGCCACACTGTGTATCGG
>JAAZCT010000100.1 GCA_012513165.1 Actinomycetales bacterium | reverse complement strand
GGGTTGTGCCAGATCTGGTCGAACAAGTCGAGAAACTGTTTTGTTTCAACGGGGCCTTCGAACTTCGTCACGAAGTTTGAGACCGCTGGACCGCTCTCATAACCGAGATCCGTGGTGGTGAAGCCCTGGATCGGGAAGTAAACGGCGCTGTCATCCACTGCCGCAAGCGGCTGCATCGGGTTGCCGGTGGCATTCGATCGAAACTGCACCTTACGACGAACCCAGTCAGCGCATTCGCGCGCCACTGCGCGCTGAGTCATCTTGTTTCGCAGCCGGACCTCGAACTCACTGCCGTACAGACTCGACTCGGCACCCCCGTTCGGGATAAAGAACTCGCGTCGCTCTTTGCGCAGCTTGTCCGTTACCTTCGCCGTCGCGAAGGAGGGGGACGTGAAGATGAACTCCAGCTCCGAGACCTTCTCGAGCTCATTTCGCAGCGCCTCGAAAGCGAAGATAGAGAAGGTAGAAGCCGCGATACGAACCTTTGAGCCCAGATTGATTTGGGCTTTGAGGTCATCACCGAGCAAGTCTGAGACGTTGTTGATATGTAGCAAGATCAGCCTTCAGTTCCGTCGGAGTCGGTCGAAGCAGCCGCGCCACCTCGGCGAACCCACTCGTCGATCTCACTCGCTTGGAACTTCCAGAGACGCCCCACCTTGTGGGCGGGCATGTCCTTCTCCGCGATCCAGGTGTAAACGGTGTCTTTGGTGACGCCAAGATGGGAGGCGATGTCATCAGCAGACAGCCATGGCTCGGTCACATCAGTCCTCCATCTCGACCCGTACAGGCCGACATTCCTGATGATATCGGAGTGACAGCGGGTTGAGTAGGGTTTTTCCGGGTGTAATCGGTCGGCAAGGCGCGAATGGTGAGCGTCAGGGCGAAACATGGCTCAAAAGCCAGGAGCTGACGGACATGCGCCACCGGTCCGGATTCGAGTTCCACGCAAGCGTGTGCCCTGCTCCGAAGGACTCCATCTCTACAAGATCGGGACGTCGATCTCGGAGGGCTTCCGAAATACTGACGGGAGCCGAGTCGTCGCTGGCACCATGAAGGATTAGCATCGGCACGGTGAGTTCAGCTGCGCGCTGCACCCAATCAAACTCGCGAAGCGGAATCCTGCTCGGAAGCCCGACCGAGCGAGCAAGCGGGTCAAGAGTCAGCCACGGTATCGCGAGTTGCCCTGCACCTGCGGGTAGATTGCTGCGCGCGCAGTTTGCTTTGATCACCTCGGCCCAATCGAGCACCGGTGAGTCGAGCACAAGACCTACGACTAGCTGCGCATAACCCGACCTGTGCGCGAGCTGTAGTGCGATCGCGGCACCCATCGACCAACCAAACAACACGAGCTGTTCGGCTCCACGACGAACTGCATAACTGATCGCTGCTTCGACATCTTCTATCTCAGTGGCCCCGAGTGTTGAGCGACCGCCCCCGATGCTCAGGCCGTCACCGTCGTTACGGTAGCTCACGACGAGAGACGTGTACCCCAGATTCGTCGTAACTTGCACGCCGCGAAGCGTGCCTGCGCGGGAGCTGCCAAGACCGTGAATATGAATCGCCCACGTCGACGAGCTGCCACCGACCCGCCATGCGGGTGCGCACCCCGACGGGGTGTTGATCATGATGTCATGAGCTTCGAGCCCCGCATCCGCTGGAGTAGCAAAGTAGATGCCGCTCCACGAGACACGATCACCCACTTGGAGGGTGGGGCCGTCGGAAGTTCCGGTGACTTCACGGGCGATTTGCTGTGGCCCGCGGTCCTGCATCTCGCTACCGAGCTGCACCCAACCGCCTCGTTCAAACCAAAGATTGTAGACACCTTGTGCAGTGGTGTCTGGCGTGCGGTCGAGCACAATCCAGCGCACGCGACCGTCGTCTTCAATGCCGCGAACAACGAGGTTGAAGGTTCGCATGCCGACGGGCGCGGTGAGCTTGCGGGCGATAGCCCAACCAAGAGCGGCTGCACCTGCGCCCAGCAGCGCGACGCCAGCGCCGAGGGTATGCCCCACTCTCACGACGACTCCGCTTTGACCTCAACGTCAGAGGACTTGCGCCGGTTCG
>JAAZCT010000099.1 GCA_012513165.1 Actinomycetales bacterium | reverse complement strand
GGTAAACGTCAGTGAATAGTGTTTAGGGTCCGGTTCGATACCAAAGGTGTCCTGAGAATTGGTACGAGCAGTGAACTACAACGAGTTGACACCTCAGTCTCTCCCGTCACATGCGTTATCTCAGGGGTAATCCCTTTTCATCTTTTGGCTGTCCGACGAGGATCAAAATGCCGTCGATGAAGGACCAGATCGACCCAATACCGCACGTAACAACCGTCACCAGCAACTGGGCGACGCCCAGACCGATTTGGCCCATGTACATCCGACCGATGCCGATGGGAATCAGAATCTGCAACAAGCCCGCGATCAACTTGGTCTTGTCTGAGAATGGCAGACCAGTCAACGGATCCACCCCGAACGGTGCGCCGGGTTGCGGAGCAGCGGCACCCGCCCATTGTGCTCCTGGTGGTGGTGGAGGCGCGTATCCACCGACCGGCGGCGGCGTTGCGCCAGGTGCTGCCGGAGCAACATCAGGTGTTTCTTCTGGAGTTGGTTCAGACATGTGCTTGTCCTTTCAGATTACGGCGCCGTCTTCACGGCCATTGCCGACGTGCGCATAGGGATCGATTACCTTCTTGGGCTTCTTTTCGGGGTTGAACGGCCAACGCTCTTCCAACAACACAGCTAGCGAAGACGCAGTGAAGATTGTCGCAAGTGTGCCGATCCCCAGGCCAAGGATGAGCGCGAGCGAGAAGTCTCTTAGAGAGTCTCCGCCGAAAACGGCCAGCGCTCCCAAGATCAACATGGCACCGAGGCCCGTATTTATCGTTCTTGGCAAGGTCGACAAGATCGCCTCGTTCACCATGGGACGCAAATTCTCGGTAGATGTTCCGTGCAACTCTTCTCGGATGCGGTCAAAGACCACGATGGTGTCGTTGACGGCCAAACCGATGATCGACAAGATCGCTGCGAGGAAAACACCGTCGATAGGCTTGTCCCACCAAGCCCAAATGCCAACGATTGCCAACACGACAGAAGTCATCGAAACGATCGCTGAAACTGCCCAGGTCCACCGGAAACGCCACGCCATATAAAGCATCTGCGCGCCGATCGCGATAGCGAACGCCAAGAGAGCCTTATTGCGTAGTTCCTTGCCCAGAGTCGGATCAATCGAATCGCTCTTCAACTGCTTGGCTCCGCCGGTCACCGACGCTACGGCTTCCTTGATGTCAACTGCATCTGCTTCGGAGATCTTTCCCGTTCGAACTGTGATGTTCTCGTTGATTCCGTCTCCTGAAGAGGTCTGAACTACGGCCGTCGGGAATCCAGCATCGCTGACAGCCTCACGGACGCGTTCGGGATTGACCTGATTAGTGGTCGTGAATTCGAGGATTCGCCCGCCCGTAAACTCCACGCCCATATTGACGCCGGCCACAATGCCACCGATCGACACTGCTGCAACGGCAACCGTGAGCATGACCCAGGTTTTTGCCCGGCGCATCAAGTCGGGGCCCTTTTCGTTGAGCCAAATGCGGATCCTGTTCTTGCCGGCGATACCGGACATGCCAGGACGGTTTATTACGAATTTGCGCTTTACAGCCCATTCTGCAATCACGCGAGCCACGACCAACGCCGAGAACATCGAGGCGATCGTACCGATCGTCAACGTGACGCCGAAGCCCTTAACCGGGCCAGCCGCGAGGAAGAACAACAAGACAGCAGCCAATACGGTGGTGACGTTGGAGTCCAAAATTGCCGACCAGGCTTTGTTGAAACCGGTCTTCAACGCAGGGGCCAAACCTGCTTGGGGCACGTCTGCGTATTCTTCCTTCGCTCTCTCGAACACGAGCACGTTGGCATCGATTGCTAGACCGATCGCCAATACGAAACCAGCCAGCCCCGGCAGAGTCAGCGTCGCGCCGATCCAGACCAGCAAACCGTAAGAAATCAATGCGTAGCTAGCCAAACCAATCGTGGCCACGAGGCCAACAAGGCGATAGGCAAAAACAATAAAGATGCCTGTGAGAATCAGGCCGAGGATCGAAGCCTTGATCGACGCGTCGATGGCGGCTGCACCCAATGTTGGGCCAACAGTGCGCTGATCGATAATCTTGACGGGGACAGGTAACGCGCCGGCCTTGATCAGAATCGCGAGATCATTGGCTGATTCAAAACTGAAGTCGCCGGTGATGCTGGTTGCGATTCCGCCACCTGACTGACACATTTCTGCAACGATCCCAGGGCTAGAAATGACTTCTTCGTCCAGCACAATCGCGATGCGGTTACCGGCAACGGGGTTAGCACAGGCACTGGCGACCAGGTCTTTCCAGGGTTTACGGCCATCTCTGTTGAAATCAACATTCACGACCCACGAACCGAGGCTGTCTTGAGGCTGTTGAGCCTTCGCGTCGCTGATGCCTTCACCATCGACGGTCACCGGACCAAGTAACAGCATCTGTCCGGATTCATCAGGCAGGATGACTTCGCCTTCGCCAGGTTCGGTGGTCTCGTTGGCTGGAGCCAGTACTTCACGGAAACCCAAGGTGGCAGTCTGGCCGATTACTTCGGCCGCCTTGGCCGGATCTTGAACGTCGGGCAACTCAACGATGATGCGGTTCTCGCCTGAACGAGCCAAAGTTGGTTCGGAAACGCCGAGTGCGTCGACACGGCCACGCAAGACCTCGAGGACACGATCAGTAGCCTCAGCGTCGGCCTTCTGGCGATCCGTATCTTGAGCCTGCAGCGTCATTTGAGTGCCGCCTCGAAGATCGAGACCGAGGCTGGGCTCTTTGAAGAGGGTGAAACCGGCAGCGAGGCCAAGAACCAAAATGGTCGAGACCAAGCGCCACAATGCGGGAGTGAGTTTCATAGGTTTCCTTGTGCAAAAAAGAAGAAAAAGAGCGGGCTGGAATGGACTCAGCCCTGTGGAGGTCCGCGTTGACTAGCGTCAGCTAGTGCCAAGCGCCAAAGCAAGCGGGGACGCTCAAGAAGTTCGGCAAACAGGGAGGCCACCGTAACCAGAACCGCAGTGGTGATTGTTGCGAGAAGGATCGGTGCCGAATTGTTGTTATCAACATCGCTCGAAGAATTTAAGGCCAAAAATTCGGCAGCCCCGGATTCAACGAGAGGCGCGGTTGCCGACAACGTCGCCCTCTCAGTGCGCAGGCCACTGGCTGAAACGAGACTGGCGGCACCCCACACGACAGCCAGCGCTGCAACGACGGCTGCAACGAAGGAACGAGCGTGGGTGGTGAGTGGCACGTAGGCAGTGTATCGGCACTCGCCTCGCAGTTTGCACGGCAAAGGCAAACGAGCAATAAAAACATGTAAGTGTCGGGCCAAGGAGAAGCGCCTCACGGCGCGTGGCCGCTCGAAGCGGCTAATTTTGGGACCCGGGGCTAACCCTTGACCCGACGTATTCTCATCGTACTCGTGACGTGTGCACGGCGCGCAAGGAAGTGTCAGGAGAGCTTTCCGGCCCGCTCTAATCGGGCGGCGTGACGCAGGTGTTTGGCCGCGTCCATGAGTTTGACGGCGCTGAGTGCGTCCTGCCGAGAATCGCCAGAGTTGTCGTGGTCCTCATGCGCGAGGTGGGCTCGCCCGACCGCCACAATGTGAGCGAAGGCGGCCGCGCGGTCGAATGCCACGTCGACGTCTGAGCGCAACACGCCACGGATGACGTCATCGGCAAGGATGCACACTTCGCGTGGTCCGGGCGGATCTTGAACCCCGGCCAGAACTTCATCCACCGGAGTCCAGGTTCGGCCGGCAGTGAACTCGCGTGCAGCACGGCTGGGCTCATTGTGCACCCAAGCCCGCAACAGATAGAGCCGCCAGAGCGCGCCGGCAAGTGAATCAGGCAGGGCCGTCGACCAAAGTTCGGCGATCGAGCACAGGCCCTCGCGATCGGCCAGAGTCAGTACCCGCTCCACCAGCATTTCGTCTTCAGAAACGCGTGGGCCTCGGACCAAAAGCTGAGCCACTCTATTTCCTGCTGCTGCGATCTCGGCGGGGTCGACACCACTATCGATGGCATCGAAGAAGTCCGGGCCAATGACGAGTGGCTTCGCAAAATCGCCCATCGCTGTTCCTCTCCTCAAAGCTATGGACCGAGTGTTTCTAGAGACGAGGTTAGCGCTTAGCTCAAGTCGGGGCACGAGCCTCGGTTGTTTGGAGGAGTGCGGGGTGGAATCTCAGGAGGCAAATGCGTCAGCGAGGGCGGCAGCGGTCAACGAGACTTGCCAGTTCCTGGCGCCTTTCGAGCGCAACGCTCCGGCC
>JAAZCT010000098.1 GCA_012513165.1 Actinomycetales bacterium | reverse complement strand
GAAGCGCTCATGAGTAATCGCGGACGAGTGCTTTCCAGAGAGCAACTGCTCAGCAAAGTGTGGGGATACGATTTCGATCCCAACTCCAACATCGTGGACGTCTACGTTCGGTATCTTCGCAAGAAAATCGGGCCCGAGTTCATTACGACGGTGCGCGGGCTGGGTTATCGCGTCGACTAGTACGAAAACGGGCGGCATCGGGACCCGCTAGAGGCGAACTTTGAAACCAGCCAACCGAGCTTTCGGCAAATGGTCAATCAGACCCTCAAACTGTTCGAGAAGCTCGTCAGGAGACGGCCGAGCAGCAGGGTCTGTCTGCAGTGTCTGGCCGATGATGTCCCGGATGACCGGCGGCACGAACTCAGGTAAATCTCTCGGCGGAGTGTTGAGTTGGGGGTGCCCTCCTTGCGGCCAGGCGCGATGTCCGCCCACCGCACGAAACAGCGATGCTCCGATTGCCCACACGTCACTGGCAGGTCCGATTAGGCCACGCTGGCCAGGGTTCGAACCGGGCAGGCACTGCTCAGGAGCCATATATTCGTCGGTGCCGACCGGGTGATCGAGCGCGGCTGCGTCGGCGAGTGGCATCGCCAGACTCAGGTCGATCAATTTCGCGGGCGCGCCCATGATGATGTTGCTGGGCTTCACGTCGAGGTGCGCGAATCCCTCATCGTGCAGATACGCGATCGCCGAGGTGAGTTCCACCGCGAGTGAGACGAACTGGTGCATTTCGAGATGGCCATCGGTGGCGATCAACTTCGAGAGCGTGGGTCCGTCGAGGTACTCGAGCACCAAGAACGGTTGGGCCGCTTCATCGTCGTACGCCAAAAGTCGCACGATGTTGGGGTGTGAGATGCGTGACAGCAGTTCCAACTCGCGGAGGTAGCCGGCGCGAGCCGAGGGATCTTCGAGGAAATCGGGCCGCAGCGCCTTGACCACCACCAGCGCGCGCCGGTGGTGGTCGTGGGCTAGCGACACGTCATAGTGAATGCCGCCGCCAAGGTCTGCGACCTTGGTGAATCCGTCCACGAATCAGTTGGTGTTGGCCGAAGGTGCGGAGTTCACGCTGGGTGCGGACGCCTTGCTGGGAGCCGAAGGAGCGGAGTTCGCACTGGGCTTCGAGACTTTGCTGACCGTGGAAACTTTGCTGGGCTTCGAGACCTTGCTGGGCTTCGAGACCTTGCTTACCGCGGATGGCGCCGAGTTTCGCGTGGGTGTCGAAAAGACCGTGTTGGTGCTGTCGGTATCGACTGACCCGCGCGCTGTGTTGGGGTTCGGATCAGCGTCTGGATCTTCGTCGATCGTGGTGACTACTTCGGAATCGGCCTCTTCGCGCTTTGCCTTGGTGTCGGCCGAGGCCATTGCTGCGAACCCGACTGTCCCGAGCACCACAGCGCTCGCGGTTGCCACGACGGCCGCCTTGATTGAGAGTCTCATGATGTTTCTCCTGGGTTGATGTCCATGTTGATGAGTTCAGGATGCGATGCACAGATGAAACCCGCATGAGCGCTTGATGAGAACGCTCTCATCACGGTGAGGTGGTCTGGCTCAGCGGAATCGTGGCGGATTGAGTTCCGACTTGAGCGGCCACGGATTCGGCTTGCAGCCTTTGAGGCCTTTCGACTGTTGCATCATGATCGGCGCCGTTTTGCCTTTGCCCTTGCACTTGCTGTGGCCGCGGCCTAGCCAGTGACCGACCTCGTGGTTGATCACCATGTGCCGATAGCCGCTCAGGCTGGTGCCTTTCGCTTTCTTCCAAGTGGCGGTCGAGTATTTCCAGCGGTCTTGGTTGATGACCACGTTGCGCCCTACGCGGCAACTCCACTTCGCGGAACACGCCGTGGAGAAACTCCGCACTGATTTCGGGTTCGCGAGGTAGATCGTCATGCTCCCGCCAGACTTCACTTCCTTGAACGCGATGCCGTCGGAACGCCAGCCGCGCGGAGCGTTGAGGATCTGGTTGACTTCCTTACTAAACGAGGCTTGCGAGGTACTTGTTTTGCCACGAGTCGCGATGCGGAAGTTCACGGTTTTGCGCACGTCTCGAACGTGCTTGATGGCGGACGTTGGCGCCGATTGCGAAACCGCGGAGGTGAAG
>JAAZCT010000097.1 GCA_012513165.1 Actinomycetales bacterium | reverse complement strand
TCCTACCAACGCGGTCGAAGCTCGCTATTCACAGCGTGATCTGCCGGAATCGGGCGAGTAGCCGGGTGTTTCGCTTCCTTTTTAGCCGCCGCTGGCTCGGCTTGGGTCTTTTCGTCGCGTTCATGGCGATCGCCTCATGGTTCCTCGGAAACTGGCAACTTGATCGTTGGGAAGCACGTAGGGCCTCCAACGAGCGCGCGGCCGTACAGCTCGAAAAGGCGCCCGTTCCGCTTTCGACGATCGAAACCAAAAACGGAGCTATCTCTACAACGAACCAATGGACCAACGTCGAGTTACAGGGCAGTTTCCGTTCCGACGTTGATGTAGTAGTTCGCTACATCAAACGCGACACGCGCCCCGGAGTGGAAATAATTACGCCGTTCGACACCACGGACGGGCAAACAGTTTTGGTCCACCGTGGCTGGATGCAGACGGAAAACACGGGTGCTCGCCCAGACAATATCCCGCCCGCTCCCGAGGGCGAGATGACCATTTCGGGCTGGTGGCAGCCAGACGGGGTCGGCAACAGAGGCACCACAATCGACGACGATTCAGTTCGGGCGATTGATAGCACCAAGTGGACCGAACGCCTCGGCACCAAGGCGGTACCCGGCTACGTGGCCATGCAAGAGCCGGTTATCGACGGACTGATTCCGAAGGATCCCCCGGAGTTAGGCAACGGACCGCATTTCTTCTACGCGATCCAGTGGTTCTTTTTTGGGCTGCTCGCGATCTTCGGAGGGTTCTGGTTTGTGCGTGCTGAACTGATCGAACAGCGCGAGGGTCAAGCCAAGGTCACTAAGTCCAAGTAGTCGTCAGACCACAAATCCTCATCGCCGTCAGGCAGCAGCAAAACCCGGTCAGGATCGAGCGCGCGTACAGCGCCTTCATCGTGCGATACCAGGATGATCGCGCCCTCATATCGCTTGATGGCGTCAAGCACTTCAGCACGCGAGGCCGGATCCAAGTTGTTGGTGGGTTCATCGAGCAGTAGCACGTTCGCACTCGACACGATCAAGCCCGCTAACGCGAGACGCGTGCGCTCACCACCAGACAAGACGCCGGCAGACTTGCCCGAGTCGTCGCCACTGAATAAGAACGCACCAAGAACGCTGCGCGCTTGGGTGTCAGTGAGGTCAGGTGCCGCATTTTGCATGTTTTCCAGCACGGTGCGGTTGAGATCAAGAGTCTCGTGCTCTTGGGCAAAGTAGCCGATCTTGAGGCCATGTCCGGGGATGATCTCGCCCGTGTCAGATTCCAGCGCCCCCGCCAGCATACGAAGGAGCGTGGTTTTACCGGCACCGTTGAGACCGAGAATCACCACGCGACTCCCCCGGTCGATCGCGAGATCAACGTCAGTGAAAATTTCGAGCGAACCGTAAGACTTCGATAAACCCGTCGCCATGATGGGGGTCTTTCCGCAGGCAGCCGGCTTCGGGAAGTCGATCCGAGCAACTTTCTCGGCTTGGCGAACGTCATCGAGACCAGCCATCATTTGCTCGGCACGCCGTAACATCTGTTGAGCAGCCGTGGCCTTGGACGCTTTGGCGCGCATGCGGTTGCCTTGAGCAATGAGGCGCTCTGCGGTCTTGGTGGTGATTTCTCGCTCACGCTTTCGTCGAACCTCATCGGCTTCGCGCTGGCGCAAGTAGTTTTTCCAGCCCATGTTGTAGATGTCGATGGTGGCGCGATTTCCATCGAGGTAAAACACTTTGTTGACGGTTTCTTCCACCAGGTCGACATCGTGGCTGATGATAATGAGGCCGCCTGCGTACGTCTTGAGGAATCCGCGTAGCCAAGTGATCGAGTCTGCGTCGAGGTGGTTCGTGGGCTCGTCTAGCAACATGGTGTCCGCGTCGCTAAACAAGATGCGGGCCAACTCTATTCGGCGTCGCTGGCCGCCGGACAGAGTGGATAAGGGTTGTTCCAACACCCGGTCTGGCAGCCCGAGCGCATGCGAGATCGTGGCTGCTTCGGCTTCGGCCGAATACCCGCCTCCCGCGGCGAAATCCGCATCGGCACTGCTATATCTGCGCATCGCGTCTTCGGCGAGGACGGGATCCTCCGAGGCCATTTCCAGTTCGGCTTTGCGTAGCCGGCGCATGGCATCATCGAGACCGCGGGCCGAAAGTATCCGGTCTCGCGCCGTGATCGTCAGATCGCCGGTCTTGGGATCCTGGGGCAGGTAACCGATTTCTCCGGACCGAGTAATCGACCCCCCCGAGGGCTCTCCCCCGGCGCCGGCCAGCATCTTTGTGAGGGTGGTCTTTCCCGCACCGTTTCGGCCCACCAGTCCGATCTTGTCGCCTTTAGCCACCTGAAAGGAGACGTCAGACATGAGTACGCGCGCGCCGAAACGTAGTTCAGCGTTTGAAACAGTGATCAAGCTATTGCCTTTACCAAGAGAAACCAGCGCGCGAGCGCATGCCAGCAAGCAAGATGCCCGCTGGTAGAGAAGAAACCGGACTTAGCCGATGTTGAAGCCCAAGGCGCGCAACATGTCGCGGCCGTCATCAGTGATTTTATCTGGGCCCCATGGCGGCATCCACACCCACTCGATCCGGAACTCATTAGCGAGTCCATCGAGGGCAGCGCGGCTCTGGTCTTCGATCACGTCCGTGAGTGGACAAGCGGCAGATGTGAGAGTCATCGAAATGATCACATTGCTGTGTTCGTCCACTGAGACTCCATACACGAGACCGAGATCCACGACGTTGATCCCCAGTTCGGGATCGATCACATCGCGCATCGCTTCGTACACGTCGTCCTCGGACACCGTTGAGGTTCCGGTTGGCGCAATGGTGGGCAGATCGCTGTGATCAGTCGTCATGATTGTTCCTGTTCTTTGAGGCTAAGTGCGGCACTGGTGGCGTCTTTCCACGCCATCCAGCCGAGCAACGCGCATTTAACGCGCGCGGGAAACTTTGCGACGCCAGCGAAGGCGATGGCGTCTTCGAGGACATCCTCGTTGGGTTCGATCTGACCTTTGCTTTGCATCATGGCGTGAAACTCGTCCAAGATCGCGAAGGCCTGGGCGACAGTCTTGCCGTGCACCAGCTCGTACATCACCGAAGCAGAAGCCTGGCTGATCGAGCATCCCTCAGCCGCGTAGGAGACGTCCTTGACGATATCGCCATCGAGGTCCACGCGCAGCGTGATCTCATCGCCACACGTGGGGTTGACGTGATGCACTTCGGTGTCAAAGTCGTCGCGCAAACCTTCGCCTTGAGGGTTCTTGTAATGGTCGAGAATGATCTCTTGGTACAGGGCATCGACGTTGGCAGCATTCATCTCAGACACCAAAGTACTTCCGTGTGTGATTCAGGGCCTCGACGAGAGCATCGATCTCGGCCTCGGTTGTGTAGAGATAGAAAGACGCACGGGTGGTGGACTGCACTCCGAACCGCTGGTGCAAGGGCTTGGCGCAGTGATGGCCCGCTCGCACGGCCACACCTTGGGAGTCGAGCAGCTGCGACACATCGTGTGGATGAACCTCGCCCAAGGTGAAACTGATCGCGCCGCCGCGTTCGATCGCTTCGCGTGGGCCGATGATGTCCAAGCCGGGAACTTCAGCCAATCGGCCGAGCGCGTACGCAGTGACCTGCTGTTCGTGTGCCGCCACGTTTTCCATACCGAGGCTACTCAGATAGTCGACTGCTGCACCCAGTCCCACGGCTTGCGCGATGGGTGGAGTGCCAGCTTCGAACCGGGCTGGTGGAGCCGCGAAGGTGCTGCGCTCCATGGCCACGGTTTCGATCATCTCGCCACCGCCAAGGAAAGGCGGAAGCGAAGCGAGAAGTTCATACCGACCCCACAACACGCCGATGCCGGTGGGGCCCACCATCTTATGGCCGGTGAAAGCCACGAAGTCGGCACCGAGTTCGCTGACGTTCACGGGCATTTGTGGCACGGACTGTGAACCGTCGATCACAGTGAGCGCACCAACGGACTTCGCGCGACGAACAATCTCAGCTACTGGATTGATCGTGCCGAGCATGTTAGACACCCACGTCACGGCTACGACTCTTGTCCGCTCAGACAACTCGATGGAATCGAGATCGAGACGGCCATCGTCTGTGACCTCAAACCAACGCAAAGTCGCGCCCGTGCGCTCACATAGGAGCGGCCACGGAACGATGTTCGAGTGGTGTTCCATCTGCGAGATGACGATCTCGTCTCCCGGACCAATGGGACCACGGCCTTCGATCTCTCGTGCATCGCCGAGCACTCGTGCCACCAAGTTCAGCGCTTCGGAGGCGTTTTTGGTGAAGACGACTTCATCGGTGCGCTTCGATCCTATGAACGCCGCCACTTTAGAACGCCCGGACTCGAATGCCTCGCTGGCTTCGGCCCCAAGTTGGTGCATGGCTCGCGCCACGTTCGCGTTGTGCAGCGCGTAGTGATCGGCGATCGCATCGATGACCTGTTGAGGTTTCTGGGAAGTGTTCGCGCTATCGAGGTACACCAAGGGCACGTCGCCAGCGAGCCTTCGCCCAAGGATTGGAAAATCCTGGCGAACAGCGTTGACATCAAATGTGCTCATGGTGTCCTCGATCAGCTAGGGAAGAAACGAATCAGACCGACGCTTTGATGAAGCGGTCGTAGCCTTCTGCTTCGAGCTGGTCTGCAAGTTCACGTCCGCCGGTTTCCACCAAACGACCCGCTACGAACACGTGCACGTAGTCGGGGGTGATGTACTGCAGGAGGCGGGTGTAGTGGGTGATAAGCAGCACGCCACGGTCGCCTTGGGCGCTGTAGCGATTTACACCTTCGGAGACCACGCGAAGCGCGTCAATATCGAGACCAGAGTCGGTTTCGTCGAGCACAGCGAACTTGGGGTTCAAGATCTCGAGTTGCGCGATCTCGTGGCGCTTCTTCTCGCCACCCGAGAAGCCTTCGTTTACGGAACGATGCGCGAAGCTCGAATCAAGGGTCATTCGGCCGAGGGCTTCGTTGACTTCCTTGGTCCACGTGCGCAATTTCGGAGCCTCGCCGTCAATGGCTGTCTTGGCGGTGCGCAAGAAGTTAGCGACCGATACGCCGGGCACCTCGACGGGGTACTGCATGGCCAAGAACAGACCAGCACGAGCGCGTTCGTCAACGCTTAATTCGAGGATGTTTTCGCCGTCAAGCAAAACTTCGCCGTCGGTGACGGTGTACTTCGGGTGGCCGGCGATGGCATAGGCCAACGTGGACTTACCCGAGCCGTTGGGGCCCATGATGGCGTGTACTTCACCGGATTTGATCGTGAGGTTGACGCCGCGCAAGATTTCCTTCGCGCCTTCTTCGGTTTCGACTTCTACGTGCAGGTTTTTGATTTCGAGGGTGGTCATGCGTTGTCTCCTTGTTCAGGGAGTTCAACCAGGACGGTTTCTCCCTCGACTTTGGTGGGGTAAATAGATACGGGTTCAGTGGCGGGTAGGCAGGTAGGAACGCCAGTCCGCAGGTCGAATGCCGATCCGTGCAGGTAGCACTCGATCGTGCAGTCATCCAGATCGACGTCGCCTTCGCTCAACGGCACTTGGCCGTGGGAGCAGAGATCGCGAATGCAATGAATCTCATTCTCAATCTTGACGAGCACAACGTCGGTGTCACCGACGGTGACGGCGTGGGGTTCGCCTTCAACCAGATCAGCAAGTTGCGCAGCGGGCAGAAGACTCATCGAGATGTCACTGCCTCGAGGTTCTCGACGCCCGCGAGTTCTTCTTCAATCGCGGCCATCAAACGCTCTTGCAGATCGTCAATGCCGATGCGACGAATGATGTCGTTGAAGAATCCATGCACCACGAGGCGACGAGCTTCCGCCTCTTCGATGCCGCGGCTCTGCAGGTAGAACAGGTGCTGATCGTCGAAGCGACCCGTCGTGGACCCGTGGCCGGCGCCAGCGATATCGCCAGTCTCGATCTCGAGGTTCGGGATCGAGTCGGCACGAGCGCCGTCGCTGAGTACGAGGTTGTCGTTTTGTTCGAAGGTTTCAATGCCTTCGGCAACCTTGCGGATCAACACGTTCCCGACCCACACTGTGTGAGCCCCCTGGCCTTGCAGCGCGCCCTTGTACTCGACATTGCTGCGGGTCTTGGGTGCAGTGTGGTCAACAAAAAGTCGATGTTCTAGGTGCTGGCCAGCATCCGCGAAATAGACACCGTACATATCGGCACTGCCACCGGGCCCGCGGTAGTCGATGTTCGTGGAGGAGCGAACCAAATCGCCACCCAAGGTGAACTCGAAGAACCGAACATTGGCAT